>DUIP01000008.1 GCA_013330285.1 Candidatus Poseidoniaceae archaeon | reverse complement strand
GCATCTTCACTGATGAGGTGCAACCGACTGGTGCCAGCAGGTAGCGGTACAGACCACGATCGGCCGGTGTTGTCGATCGGGCTCGCATCATTGGGGGTCACCATTGTACTGCCTCCGTCGCCCCGTTCAACAAACACGTTGAGTTCATGACTCGAAGCGAGGGTGAACAATTGATATTCGGCGGCATTGATTTCATGCATGCCATCGACGCGAAGTTGGATGTTGTCGGTTACCTCACCCGCCTCGAGGAGGTCAACATCCACAGGGCCAAGTGGGATTGCCAGTCCAGGGGCTACTGTGAACAGCACCCTTTCGGCCCAGTCTGGTACGGTGTAATAGAATGGGTTTGCAGGCCCAAGGCGGAGATCATCGATGCAAAGAGCGGTGTTTACAGATTCGGGATGCCGCACTTCTAACTCATCATCGAAATTGAGCGCACCCCGCATTCTGAATGACATGTCTTCGTGCCAGGTTGCTGCGTACCACATTCCACTCTGCAAATGCTGCCATTCAAGACTTCCATCAACAGGAATCAGTTCAATCGATGTCGAATCACCTGGCATGCCTTTCTCGCTCAGTGCAGAAGTTTGGTGAGCAAGCAGTGACATTTGTGAAGACATGTCGTGGCGTTCTACAGATCCTTCCAATTCTTCGATCACAGGAATCATTGAAACCATCATGATGCCAATGATGGACAGGACACCACCAAACATCAACACTGTGGCAACAGCTGCTGAAACAGCGTCCTCGTCTCGCTTGAGTGTTGACCTCATCGACTCACCTCCACTCGCTGAACATCAACTTCGAGGTACAACTGGATGCCGTGTGTGTCGACGGTGAATCCGTCTGCTCCACTGGCCCTTTCGTATGGGCCATAGCCTACGAAACTATCCAGCGTACCGGAAGCTCGGTTCAGGTTGTATTCATCGAGCCACTTGTCGTGGTATTGTGGGGTGATGAGGTCATTCAGTTCATTGAGAACGGTGAACCGTACATTGTATGCTTCTCCGCTGAAAAGTGTCATTGGGCCGAGTGAAATCATGTTCATGCCAATACTATTTCCAGTGCCCAGTGATCCATTGATTGTGACGTCTGAAAGAAGCATAGAGAGTCTGTATTCTCCATCGACGAGCCGATCGAGGCTCATGCTTGGGTATGATGTGACCGCCCATGGTTCATTTGGGAAATGTTCGACTCTTGCGTTGTTCATCAACGCTAATTCGTGTTCACCTTGGCCGAGTGATGTTGTGATTTGAATGCCCGAAAGGGAGTAGCTTAGGCTTCGATGAAGTGGTGTTGCGTCCTCATCGAGTACGGTTACCATCATCCAATGGTCTCGGGAGGCGTTGTGGCGAACAATCACTTCTTCATGGGTCCCGTCGAATGATGAACTTTCGATGCCATAGGGTGTCTCAATCGTGATGGAGCGAGCCGATTCATTGATGGCCTGGACACTCAAAGCTGTCAAATTCAGATGCTCGATTGTGATCTGTTCATTGGGGACGAGATCTGCTGCTATCGTCCATGTCTCAACCTTGTCAATCGGGCGGATAAAGGTCGATTGCAAGGCCAATGTGTGCCGAATTCCAGTCCCTTCAGGTGCTGCACCAGCGACATCGATTCGATCTTGGAAACGCTCAGAAATTCCGACAGCACTGTTCCAATTGGTATTGTCCTCGAAATCGGTGAGGTATGGGTTCAAGAAAATCCACACTCCGCCCATGATTGTGATGACCATGGCCAACAGCATAACGACGCCAAGAACTTCGCTTACCGCTCGGTCATCCCTGCGCATGGCGGGACGAGATGCGTAGCAGGCTCGACTGTTCACGAACGAGACAAGGCTCGGTACCATTTAGCCCTTCACCTTCAAGTGCACTTGAACGAGCCAAAATCAAGGGGTTAAGCCTCGAGGGAATCGTTGGGTGCGGAGGTTTCCATTTCGTCGCCCTTTCCGATGTAGTGCGTGTACTCTGGACCATCCTGCAGAGATATTGTGATGTCGCCAGTGAACACTTCGTCAATATGGTAGAGTACGGTCGATTCTGCAAGATGCGGACGGTTGTTCTTTTCTGACAAGTGAGTGAGGCTGATGCTTCGGGTCGCTGAGGTGCACACCTGCGCAAGGAATTCTCCAGTTTGATCATTGGACAAGTGCCCACCTCTTCCACTAATTCGGTCCTTGAGCGAGTAGGGATAGGGCCCGTTCATCAAGCGGTCATGGTCATAATTCGCTTCAATTGCAATATGTTCACAACCTCGTACATGCGTTACCAATTCATCAGTCCACGACCCTAGATCGGTGATGATTGCAGCACGTTCGCCAGCATGGCTTGCTACAAAGGCCACATTGTCCGAACCAGAGTGGGGGACAGGTACGGGTAAGACCGCCAAATCATCGCCAACTCTGACCATGTCGAGTGCTTCAAAATATGATGTGAGTTTAGGATCCAAACCGAGTTCTTGTGCTGTACGTTCATTTGCTAAGATGTGCAGACCCCAACGCTTCTGGGCGATGCATGCACCTCCTCCGTGATCGCCATGGTGGTGGCTGATGAAAATGCAATCAATTTCTGTCGGTTCAATCCCTAAACGATTCAATCGTTTCTGCAGTTGCGCCCCACTGAAACCCTGGTCAATCAGGACTTTGGCGCCCTCGGTCTCCAGCAGGGTCGCGTTGCCGCGACTGCCAGTTCCAAGGTGCGTGATGCTCATTGACATGGTGAACATAGCGAGCGCATCGCGGCGGGACTTTGAACAAAGCGATTCAATTTTCCGAGAAGTGTCCTTTTTTTCAACAGATTCGAGTCTTCGAGGGAACGGTTCATCCGTCCAACCGTGCCCGAAATCCGTGCCTTGAAGCACGATATGTACGAACATCGCTCCATCATCCTCATAAGTGTCGATTTAGGGTTGAAGGTCAGCGAAGCCTATGGCTTGCACTCCGGTGATACAATGCGACGAAGCCTAACCACCCTTCTCACAACGCTTGCTGTGATTGCAAGCCTGCTCTTTATGTCGCAATTCCCTGCTATTTCATCGGTTTCAAGCGTTCACCCAAAGACCACTGAAGGGGAGAAACCACCCTCAACGGATACCGATGGCGATAAGATCCCTGATGTTCATGAGAATCTC
>DUIP01000110.1 GCA_013330285.1 Candidatus Poseidoniaceae archaeon | reverse complement strand
TGCTGCGGAGGCTGATTGGCCTGATGTAAATCGTCCTCGAGGGGAGATGTCCGCCATGTAATTGAGGAGTTGTGACTTTGCGACACCAGGGTCGCCCATCAAGAGGATGTGGAGGTCGCCTCGGTTTCTTGTTCCATCAGCATTGAGTCTGGCCACGCCACCAAACAATTGGAGCATGAGTGAGCGCTTGACATATTCCATGCCAAAGATCGAGGGGGCGATGCTGTTTGCGAACAATTCGTAGATATCAGGCCGGCGGGCTAATTCCTTGATTTCTAATTCTTCATCTTCGGTGATGACGATTTCTTCAAGTGGAATGTTTTGACGTTCAAGGGAATGGATTCGAAGGAAAATGTCGAACACTGGCGTGTCTTTACCTCCTTTTCTTTGTGAGCGGATGAAAAGCACACCGTTGGCCTTGACTCGATCACCAGGGTTGAGTTTGCCAGCAAGATCGTGTTCTGCAATGCATAGGATTCGCTCGGGTTGTATGCCGCCTTTCATTTGCTCCGGGAGTTCCTGTAGTTCAACAAATTGAGAGTTGATGAGGATGGAATCTTGTTGCTTCAACTCGAACCGTGTCTGCCGCTTTGCCCGGCCACAGCCACCATCGATTTGCTGGCATTCAATCGGCTCAATCAATTCCTGCTCATTTGGCTGATTGATGACCATGGTGTGGCCGCAAGCAATGCATTCGAAGGTTGCCGCGTAAATTCGTGGACGAACACCAGTGATTTTGGTTGCAACGGCGTCAATGGCCATCATGTGGCTGATGTCATCTGCTCTCAATTGCGAAACGGTCCGGATTTGGTCGCTCGGAAGATGGACGATGCGGACAAAGGGGTACATGTTGCTGTGGCCAGCATCGAGCAGGAACTGTCGCAGTGCCTGATTTGAAGCGTGGAAGTGAAGTTCTGGATGCTCAACAATGTCGTGTGCAAATTCGTGATCAAACCCTTCAATCACGCGGTATGAAACCTCAAGTGATTGTTCATCAGGCCACATCTGTGCAAGGTTGTGAACGGCTTCAGCGAAATGGTCCTGAATCAGTGATGTCCATCGGGCTGGGAGATCAAATTCTTGCAACATTTTGAACACCATAGGACGTTGTTTGCTAACCCAACTCTTCTTCTGTAACGTCGACCGTTTATGAGCGTATCTTCAACCGCTTGCCACCCCCCTGTTTCCACTGGAAAACAGCGGCTTCCGAGTCGTCTCTTTTTTCCGAATCAGGGCGTCCACTGGCCAAATGCCAGAACCGCATCATCCATGAGCAGCAACCCCGAGGCTTGCCCATGCCCGACCACGCCTTTGCCCCAACGCGAGGATTGCTTGACCGGTGGAGCCTTGATTCGCCTTTGCTCGCCAACAGACTCGGTGACCCATGTGAACGAGAGGTGCTCGTGCATGTCCCTCCAGAAGGAGTGAAGGCCATGCAAGACGGTTCGCAACTCGGGGTGATCATTTACCTCGCACCTTTCACATCTTCAGGACCTGCTCGTGCCGGTTGGAAAGCATTTGCTGAGACGATTCCACAACGTCATGAGCGTTTGGTCAAGGAGGGAAAAATGGACCCGGTGATCCTGGTCATGCCAGACACCTTCACAAGCCTTGGAGGCAATCAATTTGTTGACACCCCTGTGCTTGGCCAATGGTCCTCTTGGCTCAGCAAGGCGCTCAAGCCAGCCGTGATGGAACGGTACCAAACAAATGGCAAGGTTGGTTTGGTCGGGAAATCATCTGGAGGGTATGGTGCTCTTGTCAATGCCATGCTTTCACCTGGTTGCTACGATGCGGTTGCTTGCCATTCAGGCGATGTTGGGTTTGAGATGATGTTTCAGCCGACGTTTGGTGAAACCCTCACCCACGTGGCCGCCCACGGTACTGCTGCAGATTATGTCAAGCATGTCCAACACGCAGCTAAGCTCTCCGGTCCTGATTTTCATACACTGATGATTTGCGCTATGGCCGCATCCTATGATGCAAGAGACCCTACTTCTGACAATCCCCTTGGAATTGAATTACCAGTCGAGCCTCGAACGGGGAAGATAATTGAACGTGCTTGGAACAACTGGTTGGCCAACGATCCTCTGGAAATGATTGAGACGCATTCAGACGGATTGCAAAGCCTTGCCGCATTGTGGATTGATTGTGGCGATCGTGACCAATACAACATTCAGTACGGCTCGAGGGCGTTTATCGACAAACTTAGCCAGATGGGCATTGATCATTCTTGGGAAGAATTCAGTGGGACGCACTCTGGAATCGACCACCGATTGGACCTTAGCCTGCCCTTTTTGGCAAATGCTTTGCAGTAAAGAAGCGAACAGTTGAGCCGGTTGGTTCTTCAAACGCCTTTCTATGGAAGGTTCATGGCCGAGCCCATGGATTATGCAAGCGCGGGTGTTGACATCGATCTGGAGGGTTCTGCTGTTGCCTCTCTTATCGCCTCATTGAGCGGCTCCACTCGAAAGCCGGGCACCCCCGGCGCACCAGTGCACCTGCCGGGAGGATTTGGTGGATTGATCGAATTTGGTGATTCTCTGCTTGCCCTTGCCACCGATGGTGTTGGAAGCAAATTACAAATTGCATCCGCACTCAATCAGTGGGGCGGCGTCGGTATTGACTGCATGGCAATGAATGTCAACGATTTACTCTGCGTTGGAGCAGAGCCCATCGCCTTCGTCGATTATGTGGCGGTTCCAAAGCCCGATCCAGAGACCCACGCCGCACTTGGAGCCTCGCTGGCTGAAGCATGTCGTCTGGCACGTGTGACATTGGCTGGAGGCGAAACTGCCTCATTACCAGGTATCGTCACCGAACTCGACCTCTCTGGAACGGCACTCGGCTATGTCAAGAAAGGCGACACCATCACTGGAGAACACCTCAAAGCCGGCGATGTTCTGATCGGCCTGCCATCTTCTGGGATTCATTCGAACGGTTACTCTCTGGTGCGCAAAGTCATGTCGCACATCGGTGCTGAATACACCGATGAAGCCCCATTTGCAGTCGCTAGCGTTGGACGCTCTGTCCTCCGCTTCGAAGGTAAAGATGACCAACCATTCACATTGGGCGAGGTCTTTCTCAACCCCACGCGAATTTACTGCGACCCTGTTGTGGATTTGCTGCATGCTTGCGCTACAGATGATGTCGAGTTCTCAATCAGCGACCTGCACGGCATCTGTCACGTCACCGGAGGAGGGTTGTCGAACCTCTTGCGCTTGCACGACTCCCTTGGATGGCATATTGATTCACCACTTCCTCCTCACCCTGAGTTTGAATGGCTGCAGAACGCTGGTGGAATCGAAACGCGTGAGATGTACAGGACATTCAACATGGGCTGTGGCATGATCATTGCCGTCGATGCGAATCATGCCGAGGCCGTATGCGCTTGGTTAGGACAACGCATGCAAGGCGTTGCTATCATCGGCTCCGTCAATGACGCAGGTCACAAAGTGACTCACGCCATCGAAGGTGTCGAGTTCACACACTACTGACCATTGAACCACTGAGGCTCAACTTCAGCCAAACGAGTTTCACTCGCTTGTTTCAGGTGTTTCTTCCGCTTCGACAGCAATCTTCTCTCCAGGAGTCGCCTCTTCATCGGTTTCTTCATCCGACATCATCAAACGAACACCATTGACAAGTGCAACAACTGCGCCAAGGTAGATCATAACGGTGATGTAATCGACGATGTTATCGAAGTTGGTCCAATAGCCGAAGGTTTCCTGGTTGGTCACAATCAAGGATTCGAGTGTTTCTGCATCGCTGTCACTGATTTCACCAGTTGAAACAATCTTGAACACGGGTTGAAGGTCGTCAATGGTAGGTGCTTCGTTCATCGAGGTGATTGGTCGAGAATCGAGGTAGAAGTACGATTCTGAACTTCCTGCAATCGCAGCCTGGCTGACCTGTTCAACACTCATTGTCACATCGCTACCAAAGTACACTGGAAGAGCACCCGGAACAGCATCGAGAAGCGTGTCGGTGTCGAGCAACTTTGCTTGGATGTTGCGTGTCAAAGGATCGAGTGTCGCTGTGCAAGTGTCGACTGGGATGCCCTTGAGCGTATCAGTGCCCGAGCACTCGATATCTGCTGTTGCGTATCCAGAGAGGTCAACAGAATTGTCGCCACTGGCAAGGAAACCACCAATGGTTCCAGCACGTTGTTCTGCTGTAATCAATCCGAAGGTGTTCGCTGCCTTTGCAGGGTCCTTCCATGAGAAGTACGAGCTGCCGTCAATAGCAAGGGTTGTTCCCTTGTCACAACTGTCCGATTCACCAGTACAAATGGTGTACATAGTGCCATCAGAGTTTTGAATGCCACCAGATCCATAGTATGTGGCGTTGGATTCAAGGCTTGTCCAACCAACAGACATGTCCATTGGGTTGCCGCTTGCAAGGAATGCAGACACTGGGTCGTGCCATCCGAGCAACCAGTTGTTGAATTCCTGGGTAAGGTATGGCGAGGTTCCAAAGGAATCGATGAGGAATCCTGGGACAAAGTCGCCAAAGATGGCACCGAACATGAACGCTCGCATAGCACCAGCTGTGTTTTCATCAACGCCGTAAAGGGCGGCGATGGTTGCTGTGTTCCATTCCATGGCCGTACCTGGGCCCATGGTTGCAAAGTCAACTGGAGGAGTCATGCCGCTCAATTCTCCATAGAGGAACACGGTTGCGCCTGTCGAGGTGGTAAGGCCAAGTGGCCCATACAGCATGTTGCCTGCTTGGGTCTGGTTGATGTCAACTGGAGGTGCGCCAGCACTTCCAGGTACGAGGGCTGTACCCCATGCTCCGCCCATGTTGAGGGAATTGGTGAGGTATGGATCGCCAACTGGACTCATGCCTCCGAAGGTTTGGTTGACGAATTGTTCAGCGTTCATGGTACCAACACCGCCGAGAAGGCCGAGTTGGGCCGAGGAGGCAGAGGTTGCCCAAGCGCCTGCCCAAGTAGCAACTGCAGTGTATTGGTCGACGGTGAGGTTGAAGGCAGCCATTGCATCAGCAACTTCCATGGTAAGGAAGGCTGCAAGACCGAATCCTGTTCCGTCAGCGTTCGTTGCGATCAATCCAGTCGGGGTGTCTGTGAGGTGTCCTGCAACCATGAGAGCGATGCCGTTTGCGCCAGCAAAGTCAACGCCCAAGAGGTTGT
>DUIP01000232.1 GCA_013330285.1 Candidatus Poseidoniaceae archaeon | reverse complement strand
AATGCACACATCCACTTCAATGCGGTCTCTAACGATCCATGGACTGAAATCAAACGCTGTTGAATGTCTTCATGCAATTCGATGTGGTTGACACTGTTTCCAAGCACACACCCTGCAGGAATAACCGCCCACCTGAGTCGACGATCTTGATGAGCGTTAACGATGGCTTGGCACGCAAGGCGTGGGCCAAACTTCGGTTCAGATGAGCCGCACCACATTGCCAGTTGACGTTCGTTTGCTCGAGAAGGAATGTCTGTTCTGAAGGCTGGGTGACGTACGAAGACCGCCCCGTCTTCATCCTCTGAGAAGTGAACGCCACGGATAAATGGGCGAGAGGCTCGACCCTTTGCCCAAGTTTCAATGCTCTTGGAATGAGCGGTTTGATCGATTTCCCCGACTCGAACGCGAACAGTGTGTCCGTTTGTTGCAAGGGCGTGATGTTCATCACCCAATCGTGGAAGCAGAGCGAGACGATCGAGCACAGCAAGCGTTTGTTTTCGCTCAACTCTATCACGAGGCAAACGGGGGATGGCCCACGTGTCTTTTGCCCAAGAAATCCATCGCTCAGGCGCCATTTCAAAGGATGGAACTCGATTTGAAAGTCCATTTTGGTCCCGGCGCAAATCTGCACGGCTAATGGGGCCATGCATGAGCAATTGTTCGACGGGCATTTTTGCTGTAATTCCAAGCACAGCGACGCCCTGTGTCATGCCGGGGAAGAGGTGATTTGCTTCTTCAATCGCCCAAATATCAGACCAACCATGCTCTTCAACGAGGAGGGTTCGTAGAGGGTGAGAGGATTGTTCTCGAAGAATGCTGTCTGGGGCAATAAGTCGAAGCCGTCCACCCTTTTCGAGGATTTGCAAACTTCGCTCAATGAATAATCGGTAAAGGTTGACATTTCCTCGCATGGTCGAGAAGCGTGGTTGGCCATTGTCGGTTAACGCCCTCAGATGTTCACCAAGTTCTCTTCGGAGTTTGCTTCCATCTTCCATGCCGCGGAATCGATCTTTGATTCGAAGCCATGGAGGGTTGGTGACCACCAATTGTGGTTCTTGCTTCCAAGGCCACTCGCCTTGCAATGTGTCACCTTGTCGCACAGCGTCTTCAAGTAAGCGCTCAGCTTCTTCACGAGGAAGGCAACCTGGCTTCACCGTCTTGAGGCTGACAAGGCCAAAGCGAATGCACTCAAGAAGCAGGCGACGTCGAGTGGACGCCACAACAAGTTCGTCGACATCGAGCAGTTGAAATGACGAAAGAAGTAAGCGCGTATCATTCATTCGTCGCTCTTCAGTGCTGTCTTCGTGGTGTTCTGAGTGGCGACGAATGAGGCGTGCGTGGAAAATACCGCCGCCGCAAGAAGTGTCTGCAATTGGCAATGGAATACCGCTCAATGTGCGGCGACCTTCTTCGACGCGCTTCAACTCAGCTTCATCGTCTATTTCCGTTTCTTGACTGTGTTGGGGAAGGTTCAGCTTCTCAATCTGGGCGCGGAAACCAGGAGGAAGGTTACTCAAGTGCATGGTTGAAGACTTGACTGGCGTTTTTGGACGGGTGAGGCTCTCTAATAATTCGGAGGCGATCACAGCATCAGCAAGCCGCGGCGGAGTTGGATGTGCGCCTCGCGGTGAGCGGCCATCCGTTTCTGCATCATGCCGTGCAAGAAGATGATCAAGGACGTGACCGGGATCGGTCAAGAGGTTTGCAGGAAGGGTTGGCCAGTCTTCTGGAAGGAGTGCAGCGATTGGCTGGTGCACGCGTAGTGATTGTTCCCAAGATTGAAGCCAAATCTCAATTTGGTTAGGGCGGTTATCGAGGCATCGATCTAATCGCGCATACCAGCCGCTTACCCCGCTCTGCATGCCCCCACCCAACCCATCCGGTTGGCTCGATTGGTTTGAATGTGACCCTTCCAAGCCGGCCTTGAAATTAGGCAAATTTGGGGGCTTTCTTAGACCAAATCAAGGACTTCAAAACTCTCTTTATGCCATTCCCATCCTGCTTTTACCCATTCAAAAAGGGCAGAGAGTTCAGCTTTCTTGACACCAGCCGCTTTGGCGATTTGTTTGAGGATTTTTATCTCGGCCGAATCGTATTCTCCGTCAACGGCTGCAACCAAAATCCCATCTCGAAGCGCTGCTTTGAGTACGATGGGCGACAACCGGTCCATGACCAATGACAACTGCGGTGGTTTTTCCAACATGTTCCGCAAATCAACCCTCATTTCAGGGTGCATCATCGATCGGCCCATGAGCGCTTCAATCATCGCTAACTCTTCTTTGACCAGTGCGCCATCAGCAGACGCGACAACAATCATGATTTGGGCATAGCCTTGGGCTTCATCAGGGGTGAAATCAACCGTGAGGTCGACGTACACGGCCTTCACTCCGAAAGCGTGTTGAGAAGGTCAAAACCTTCTTGCATCCACATCGCGCCTTTCACAGTCCAATCCAGAAGTTTCTCGACCGAGTCGTCTGCAAGACCAAGATGATCGACAATTGCCTGAAGGACCTCACGCTCATCATCATCGACCGTACCGTCTGCGGCTGCCATCAATGTCGCATCACGAAGCGCAAGTCTTCCTGCTTCGGCACCTAAACCGTCGAGGCATTCCTCAAGCGGAGGAGGGGTTTTGAGGGCGCTTCGAATCATTTCACGCTGCCGCGGGGAAAGGAGGGCAGTTCCAAGCCGCTGTTCAAACATCGCCATTTCATCGACGGTAAGTTCGTTGTCAACCCTTGCCATGAAGGCGAGAAGTCGTGCGTAGGCATAGCGTTCTTCCCTCGGGAGTTTGTGGACGGTGTCCGGTAGCATGGCCTCCGGTTGTCGACATCACCTTAGAACCCAACGCCGGCAAGAACCCAGAATGAGAGTATTTGCTACGAAAATCTTCTCGGCGAACAAGCCTTCATCAATTACGGCGGCCCGGCTCATATCATGTATCCAAGTAAAAACGTCTTAGGCCAACCTCTCGACAGTTGTTCTTGCGACCCAATGACGGGATGGTATCGCGATGGAAAGTGCAACACCGATGACAGCGACCGTGGCAGTCACACCGTATGCTGCATGGTGACACAAGAGTTCCTAGAATTTGCCAAAAGCCGCGGTAATGACCTGATGACACCAGCCCCGCAACACGGTTTTCCCGGGCTTAAGCCAGGAGATTCATGGTGTGTGTGTGCCCGAACATGGCTAGCCGCAGTTAACGCAGGTCATGCCTGCCCCCTCGACCTCGAGGCAACGCATGCAGCAGCCCTTGAAGTGATCCCACTCGCCCTCATGGAAACTCACGCAGTGTGATTATTCCTCTTCGATTTTGGAGTATCCAAAAACAAACCAACGCATGCTTGCCCATGTGAACACCCCCCAAATTCCGATGTTGACTAAGAACAACAAACGAATAGGCAGGTGTGACAACAAGTCCAGCATGATGTCAAAGGTCAATGTTGAACCCATCATGCCAACTGCATAGACGGATATAGCGCCCAAGACTGTTGTTCGAACATTCCTACGCCCATCAAAAGTAAACACCCGGTGAACGAAGTGAGCGATAATGCTTGATCCAAACCATGAGAGCGACCATAACAACGTCTCATTCAAAACGTCGTAGATTGGCGAGATGCGGAGCAATTCCCAAATGATCCAGAAGATGAAGGTATTGAAGCCGCCAGCAATTCCGAATCGTTGAAGGGTGCCTCTAGGGAGCACATCATCCATCTTTGGTTTTGACATGAAACCCTCTCAATCGTCATTTGTTTCGACATCACTTGGTTTTCCGGTAAGTATGCTACGAAGCGCAGCATTGTCGGTTTGTATGGCATCAAAGAGGTTGTACTTCACACCATGTTCTTCTGCAAGAACGCCAAGGGCGAGGGAATCTTTTGGCAAACATTTGCCACCGAAACCGCGGTTGAGTCCAAAGATTGGGTCGAGGTGCGAAGGCCCGATCGGTTGAGCTTGTTCAGCAGTAATCATATCCCGAATGGTGTACCAATCTTGGCCCATCGCCTGACAAATATCGTACATTTGATTGGCAAATATGACCTTGATCGCATAGAATGTGTTTTTTGTATATTTGACAAGTTCCGCCTGAGTCGGCGTGACATGGAAGAGGTTCTCTGTTCGAAGTACCCCTGCTTTTTTGTGCTGTTCGAAGACACGCTCAGCCACATCAGCATGGTGGGTGCCACATACCAAGAGGTCTTGATTAGCAAAATCCTCGAGCCGTTGACGCTCTACGAGAAACTCCGGCGAGTAGGCGATTTTGAGATGGGGATATCGAACGTGGTATTTTTCTGTGGTGCCAGGAACAACCGTCGACTTAATCACGGCAGTGAATCCATTTGGCAACTCGTCGAGAATGCCTTCGACAATTCGAGTGTCACATGCTCCAGTCTCGGGGTGCGGCGGAGTTGGTACAGCGATGTATGCGAAATCAACATGATCGGTGACATCGCTCAGTTGTGTGCCACGTGCAGGGTCGTGGACGAACAATTCATGAGCATGGCCGAAGCACTCTTCGATGGCTCCGCCAACCATGCCAGCACCAATGATTCCGAC
>DUIP01000224.1 GCA_013330285.1 Candidatus Poseidoniaceae archaeon | reverse complement strand
CCCATCAAGGTGTTAAATGGGCAGTAGCCAAATGCCGAGGTCAACACGCCCCAAAGGCCAACCAAGAGAAAGAAAATTTCAATTTGAAACGAACCGAGGAAGTCGATAATCACCGCAGAGGTGCCGAAGGTTGCCCGCAACACGCGCTCCTTTCCGCCGACGTTCATAGGCGAAAATCTACCAATTCTGGCTATAATGACTTGTATGCCCTGACCTTACAGCATCGGTGAGGCATCATATGACCGCATCATCCGAGGTTTGATAACGGACCATGACCGCCTTCTATCCATGCAGAACGCACGCCGCACTGCCATTTGCCTGACCTTATTGTTCCTCATCGCCCCGATGATGCCGCTTGCAAGCGCTTCCAATCCTGAATCGGAATTAAAAATTGAACCGGAGCAACCCACATTTGATCTCATCGAAGAATCGATCAAATCCATTGACGCCCCGCCGTTGAAGTCACTTGAATTCCTTACGCCAAAGTCAACATCGACCAGCGGTAGGGCGGCATGCCCGAGCCCATCTACGCTCCAATCGGACGGTGGATCAAGCGGCGATGCTGGTGGAGATGCCAACTCTTCAAGGTCCCTCGGCACCAACCCAAATTCTGGAACAACTGGAGTCCAAGGATGTGTTGATGCAACCGATACCGATGATTGGTACACCGTGACTACGACTGCAGGTAAAGACGTTGATGTGGAACTCGTTGTGCCTTCCGGAGCAGATTTTGATCTCTATCTTGTTGATTCCTCTGGATATGAATATGACTATGATTGGTCAGAATACAATGACCCACTCGAAAAGGTCAGCACGACAGGTACGAGCTTCTCAGGCGTCGCTTCGACATTCTACATCAATGTCCGAGCCTACAGCGGGGATGGCCAGTACACGTTGAGAACGTGGACCAACAACACACCACCGCGCCCTGATTTGGTCATTACTTCGGTCATCGAACCGGCAACTGCGCAAGCAGGCGACACGGTATCGGTGGAATACGTGGTCGAGAACATCTACAACACCACCTCCGACCCATTTGAAGTCCAATTCATTCTTTCAACAGACCAATCATATGACCAGTTTGACACCCTCCTTTCTGAGTCACAAAGCGAGGCAGCACTTGCAGAAAACACCTCTCGCACTACAGTTGCATCAGTCACATTACCGAGCAGTCTTTCAGATGGATCCTACTACTGGATTGTTTGGGCAGATGGCTACAATAACCTCACAGAATACAACGACACGAACAACAACCTCGCTTCCGACCAAGCCATGCTCGTTGGAGATTCATGCCAGGATTACAATCCAAACGGCGAAAATGATGCAGGACTTGGCGCCGACGCTCCAAACAACGAATCAGCAGCATCAACACCGCTAGGTACGAACGTTACAGCCACCTACACAGGTTGTATTGATGGCCGTGAGGGCAGCGATGTCTTCGCCTTCGATGTCCCGGTAAACCATATCATCGAGGCACAACTGACAATGGACCAATCGGTCTTCTTCACCTTGCGTTTGACCACTTCCAATGACGATACTGTTGCCTATGTTGGCACACAAGGTTTCGTGACCACAAAAACTGATGATTATGACGGAGTTGAAGATACGTATTTCCTCAACATCAGCCGATCTGGGACTGCTGTCAACTGGACGCTTGATGTATGGACGAACTACTCAGCCCCCTCAGCGAACCTCATTGTGTCCGATGTGAGCGCTCCAACAACGGGTGTTGCGGGGTCGAGCCTGGTGATTGATGTTGTTGTCAACAATACGGGCTCCCTCCTCGCTCCAGCAAGTACAATGTCGGCCTGGCTATCGGTTGACGGTGCGCTCTCGCTTGATTGGGATTTGCCGCTTGGTAACACGAGTGTCCCTTCCATCGATGCGAATCAATCGGACGTCGTTCAATTCTCAGGGACCATTCCCGCAAACGCACAAGGTGGGAATTACAGCGTCGTTGTGATGGTGGATTCGGAAGAACTCATCGACGAAAGGAACGAACTCGACAATGAAGGAATGGCCGAGGATGAACTCCTTGTCGACCAGAAAGCGACCGCTTGCCCTGCACAGGATGATGGTGGCTCTGGGGGCGACGCTGGCGGAGATGAAAACACAGCCTACCTCCTCGGCGAAGATATTTCGATGACGATTACCGGATGTGTTGATGAGGATGTAGACACAGAAGATTGGTACGAAGTTGTCGTTTCACCGGGGCTCAACCTCACCGTGACCCTTGTTAATTCACCAGATCAGGACGCAGATGTCTACCTTAGAGACAGTGCAGGAGAGTGGTTTGAGCGAGGGTACTTGGCTGGTTCAAATGATGAAACCATCTCGACTGCCGACGATGCGACCTACGCTGGGGCTGGAGGAACATACTTCATCAGCGTTGAAGCCTATCTCTCATTGGGTGTGTATTCCCTTGTCATCGAAACAGAAGGTGTTGATCCAAACTCGTTTAACTGCGGTCAACAAAACGACCTCGGAATTGGACAAGATGCACCAGCAGGAAACGGAATCAACCTCGGGCAGAACCCGTCAGTAGGTGGAGAAGGCTGCTTCTCTGGCGCAGACGATATCGACATCTACGCATTCAGCATGAATGAAAACGAAAACTTCGACCTCATCTTCGATGCAGATACGAGCCTACCATTCACCGTGACCATTCAAGACGCAGGAGGTAATTTGGTTGCCTCTGCGGACAACACAAGCTACGGTATGGTCTTCCAAACCCTCGGTACAGCGTATGAAGGCCAGACCAAGGATTACACAGTGATCATTGACGCAGCAGGGGCCTCCGGATTGTACAATCTTTCAATCAATACAGTCGGCGCAGCACCAGCAGATGTTGCAGTTTCGAGCCTGGTATGTCCTTCCGATCACACCTCTGGCGAGGAAGTCCAAATCTCTTGGGAACTGGTCAGCCTTAGAGGACCAGCGAATGGTGCTACAATCACCCTGCACCTCGACCTGCTTGATGAAAGCGGTAGCGAAGTCGATCGCATGGTCACGACTTCAGCGATCGTCTCGACCCAAGGAAACCTGACCTTCGGGGCTGATTCAGAATTCTACTCAACGCCCGATGAAACCACAACTGGCAATTACACTTGCCGCCTCACCATCGATGTCAATGACGACCTTGATGAGGGCGATGAGACCAACAACGTTCACATCGGCGATGTGTTCTTCATCCAAAATGAAGAGGAATTGTGGGCGAATGACGTTGATCGTGATGGCTTCAATACCACGGATTCCGGCGACGGCATTGTTGATGATTGTCCGACCACCTTTGGCGAGTCGACCATTGACCGAAACGGCTGTGCGGATATCGATGAAGACGGTGTGTCCAACTTGAACGATTTGTGGGCACTCGACCCCACTCAAGCCCTCGACACAGATGGTGACTCCTTTGGCGACAACCCACTTGGCACAGATGGTGATCAGTGCCCCGATGTCCCTGGAGTTGCAGGTGGCGAAGGTGGCGATGGATGTCCAGCCGCCGTTGTTGATGCAGACGGTGATGGCGTGGTCGATGCAGACGATGACTGTCCAGACACGCCTGATGGCGCGACTGTTGGCGCGGATGGATGTGAAATTGACGACTCAGTGGACGATTCCGATAACGACGGCAATGATGGCGACGCGGACACAGGCGACGGCAACACCACCACGCCTGTCGATGGAACAGACGATAGCGGTGATGGCACGGCCGACAATTCAGATGACGCAAGCGATGTGAACGATGTCCAATCGGATTCCGAAATCTTTGGCATGTCGCCACTCATTGTCTATGCAGTGGTCGGCCTCATTGTCGCTGGATTGCTTTCAGTTCTCCTTCTTCGAGGTCGCGGTGGTCAGGCGGATGCAAGCGCCTTCGCTGCCCAAGAAAAGGCCTACGGGGCCGCTCCTGCGCTCGCCGCACACGACCCAACCATCACGGCCGAACAACTCGCCTATGAACAACAACTGGTTGCATCTGGATACCCTGCAGACTATGCTCGATCCTACGCAGATCAGCACTTCCGCCCTTGGCTGAAGAACTGATTGAACCTCAAATTGTTCGAAGCGAATGCTCTTGACCCCCCTTCATCTGGGCGTAGCATGCACGCACTCATGGAGACCAGCGCAGGAAACATCACAATCGAACTTTATCATGGCAGCGCCCCCGACACCGTGGCGAACTTTGTCAAATTGGTCAACATGGGTCACTACGATGGGCTTCATTTCCACCGTGTGATTGAAGACTTCATGATTCAAGGCGGCTGCCCCCATTCCAAAGATCCAATGTCTCGTCGAGCCGGAACCGGTGGCCCAGGCTGGCACATCCCTTGTGAACAATCAGCCCTTCGACTCAAGCACGACAAGCCGGGTATTTTCTCGATGGCGAACGCAGGTCCGAACACCGGTGGTTCGCAATTTTTCCTCACCACTGTTGCTACACCTTGGCTCAATGGAAACCATGCCGTTTTCGGCGAAGTCGTCGAGGGCATGGACGTTGTCAAAGCCATCGAAGGTTGCAGAAAACTTCCCGGCGATCGCCCAGCAGAGCCACAGCAAATCGTGCGCGTTTCAATTGTTGAGTGAGGTGGAGGTATGGCCATTCTGGCCCTTCACGGCGGCGCAGGTGGCGACGGCCCTTGGCGAGGAATGACTGCGCTAGATCCGCAACGCCTAGCGTGCATGGAGCGTATTTTGCACGACCTCGGCCCTCGACTTGAAGCAGGTGAAATCAACGCTCTGGAAGCGGTGACCCTCGCTGTTGAGTCGATGGAAGACGAGCCATTATACAATGCTGGACGCGGCTCAGTTTTAGCCGCCGACGAGCGGGTGTACATGGACGCCAGCATCATGCAAGGCAGCGATCAAGCCGCAGGTTCTGTGGTGAATGTCGAGTCCACGCGCCACCCGATCAGAGCCGCACATCTTCTGCTTAAGGAGGGCTGGCCGGTGATGTTGAACGCAGCAGCTGCCGATGCTTTTGCAGAAAAAAACGGACTCGAGCAAGTCGATTTAGATTGGCTGAAGACCGATCTCCGCCAAGCGCAGTGGGCAAAATGGCACAACGAGAAGAGCCGACCAGGTTCAACCGACGAAGACGACGAGGCCGTATTGGATCACGACCTTGGGGAGGCCGAAGGCATGGGCACAGTCGGCGCAGTTGCCCTCGATTCCAGCGGGAACCTCGCCGCCGCGACGTCGACCGGCGGCATGACGGGCAAACCAATCGGCCGAATCGGCGATACGCCAATTATTGGAGCAGGCACGTGGTGTGATCCTTCAGTAGCCGTTTCTTGCACAGGTGTTGGTGAAGCATTCATTCGAACATGCGCAGCGCACGAAGTCGCCGTCCAACTTCGAAACGATTCAGGAAATTTAGCAAAGGCCTGTGACACTGTCCTTGAGATGGTCAAACCGATGGGCGGCAGGGGTGGCATCATCGCCATATCTAGGTCCGGAGAAGTGGCACTACCCTTCCAGACCATGCTCATGTACAGGGGCTTGTGGCGAGCCGGGAGGATCACAACCGGGATCGGGAATGAAGAGTATTCCTCAAAACCAACCACATTGGGCCAGAATACAGGATTACCGTAAGAACGGTGAAGAAGTACGGCTTCTACGCTGTGTCATGGCAAATGTACGCATTGAGGCGGACACCATGGGCGAGCTCGAAGTTCCAGCCGACAAATACTACGGTTGTCAAACGGCCCGTTCACTGATCAATTTCGACATTGGTTCTGACACCATGCCCCTTGGCGTCATTCGGGCATTTGGCATTCTAAAGCAGGCTGCGGCTAAAACAAACGTAGCGCTTGAGCAACTCGATCCCGAAGTTGGCGACCTCATCATCGCTGCTGCTCAAGAGGTGATTGATGGCCAATTAAACGACCACTTCCCGCTCCGTATTTGGCAAACAGGCAGCGGCACACAATCCAACATGAATACGAACGAAGTTATTGCAAATCGCGCCATTGAAATGGCCGGAGGCGAACTTGGTTCGAAAACGCCCGTCCATCCAAACGATCACGTGAACCGCGCCCAGTCTTCCAATGACACCTTCCCAACCGCAATGCACATCGCCGCTGCCGAAGCCATCACTCACGAATTACTGCCGAGCGTGCGCGCCCTTCGCAACGCGTTGGATGAGAAAGCCAAAGCATGGGCCGACATCGTCAAGATCGGTCGCACTCACTTGATGGACGCAGTCCCGCTCACCCTTGGCCAAGAAGCATCCGGATGGGTCGCCCAATTGGACGCGGATCTTCGCCGGATCGATTTCGCACTCGATGATTTGTTTGAACTTGCTTTAGGTGGTACTGCAGTCGGCACGGGCTTGAACACCCACCCATTGTTCGCACAAATGGTGGCGGATGAAATTGCCAACATCACAGGCTTAACGTTCTGTTCTGCTGAAAACAAATTCGCACAACTCGCAGCCCACGATGCGGTCGTCGCAGCTTCTGGAGCCCTCAACACGCTGGCCGTTTCTCTCATGAAGATTGCAAACGATGTGCGATGGCTCGGTTCTGGCCCACGATGCGGGTTTGGGGAGTTGGCCCTTCCTGCCAACGAACCCGGCTCATCGATCATGCCGGGCAAAGTCAACCCAACCCAAGCCGAAGCCCTGACCATGGTCTGCGCTCAAGTGATGGGTAATCACACCGCTATCACCGTTGGAGGCAGCCAGGGGAACTTCGAATTGAATGTCTACAAACCAATGATGATTCACAATCTTCTCCATTCGATTGAACTGTTGAGCGATTCCTGTCGAGCCTTTAGAACGAAGTGTGTTGAAGGCATGCAACCCGTTGAAGAAAACATCGCACAACATTTGGAAAATTCATTGATGCTCGTTACAGCGCTGAACAATCACATTGGGTACGATAAAGCAGCAAAAATCGCAAAAAACGCCCACGAAAAAGGCATCACTCTTCGCGCATCAGCGCTTGAACTCGGCTACCTTACCAATGAAGAGTTTGACCAATGGGTCCGCCCAGAAGAGATGACTGGGCCTAAGTAGGCCAGCTAACGCGAACCTTCGATGAAGACAAAGTTCACCATCACTTGGAAGAGCAAGTACCAGCAGATCACCATCGTGAGAATTGCCAACCCTCCAGGATCCGATCCAGTGACGACCCCATAGCCGATAATGAGGCCAGCTAATCCGATCATGAAGAAGACGCGATATGCAATTTGAGTTGCGATTCGAGCACTTGCAGACATCTTTCTCCAACCCGCAAAACCAAACCATCGGGCTACAAAACTAGCTTCTTGTTCTTCTTTCATTCAATCACTTCCTCGTTTGGGTGCATTTGGCGGCCGATAGCAAAACCAGCACAGTTGACGATGACATCCGAAATCTTGTTACTCCACTGCTCGGAAGCAAACTCGTATGGCAAGTACAATTCAAGCACTTCCCACCCGATTGAAAGGACAAAAAAAGGCGTCCAACCAATGCTCGAGAATCTGCCAATGCCTGCCCATTGGACAAAATGGCCCAACGACCACAAATTAAGCAGCGCCATACCCAATCCAGTCAAATGTAGCGTATAAGTTTGTGAAAACTGAGTTTTTGCGTCGCCAACAGTATAATATCGTGGCAGAAAGTGGAACGGCCATGAACATGCGTAAATCCGCACCTAGCCTATTGTTGACCACCCTCCTCCTTGTTGCCCTTGTGCCAACTGGAACCGTTGCAGCAACGCCTTCTGAAGCATCTGAATTCTATTACGGCGTTGAATATGATTGGAGCAGCGTCGATTCCGACCTCACCAACTTCACCGGCCTGGACATCCCAGAAATGCTGGGTGAAGTCATGGGTGCTGCAGATGACGCAGGATTCAACTTGGTTGTCGGCCAATTGTTCACCGGTTCTTCAAATGTGTACGTGCACCACTTCGAAGACATCACACCTCGAACCATTCAAGACATGAACGGCGAAGACGTGACCGTCTGGAGCCGCACCGATGAAGTCACACTTCGTCACGGCGTGTTGTTCGATGGTGTGTTGATGGCTGATTGGATGGAACCTGCATCCTTCGGATCCAACGACGATACATCCTTCGATATTGACGCCTTTGTCGGAGGCGAACAAGTGTTAACTGTTGATATCAGTTACACGGAATACCTCGATGAAGACTACCACCTTGTTGGAGCGGACATGGCGTTCTCGATGGAAGTCTCCCTTTCGAACGCCATTGAACTCGATGCCCTTTTCGAAGGTGGCGGTGAAGAACTACCAATCGACTTCGACACCGGAATTTCGATGTCCTATGCCATCACAGAGTCGGCCACACAATGGCGCCTTGGATCCCCAAGCCCAATCTATGTGGAAATGTCGG
>DUIP01000207.1 GCA_013330285.1 Candidatus Poseidoniaceae archaeon | reverse complement strand
GGGCCTGTAGCTTAGTCAGGTAGAGCGATGGACTCTTAATCCATCGGTCGCGGGTTCGAACCCCGTCAGGCCCGCCACTCTTGGCTCATTCAGATTCGAAATCGAGCACAATGCCAACCACATTTGATCGAGGAATTCGGCCAAAATTGTGAGAATCTTCAGAGGCAAGAGGGTCTGGATGATCGCCCTCAACAAACAAGGACTTCTCATCGATATCTTTGATTCGTTTTATCGCTCGAAGGTGAGAGCGGAGTGGGTGAATGAACACAACCACCGAACCGACGACCAACTGTTGAAGATCAGAAGTGCATTCAAGCCGCTGACCATCGGTGTATGTTGGCCACATGCTGTCGCCAGATACAACAGCGATGAATCGCTGCATGTGTGACCCTCAGCTTGCTCGGATCCAAGGGACATCTCGGCCCTTGATTTCCCAGAACATGTGATGGATTGCCTCGATGGCGTCCATCAGTTCTTGAGCGTGGGTTGCAGAAACCTCAACCTTGCAAGCGCTGCAAAGTTTTGCTGCTTGCCAAAAGGTGGTGTGAAGTTCAGGGTGTGCGTCGAGGTGTTGGGGCTTGAAGAAATCAGTCCAGAGAACAAGCAATTCATGCTTACATTTCTGTGCTTCTTCGTCTTTGATCGCAGCGTATCGGCTCATGGTGTTGAGGTAGGATGCCATCGATTCAGAACTGAACACCTTTGGGTATTCAAGCGCTAGCATTTTCTTGGTCATGGATTGAACTGCTTCACCGGCAATTCGGGCGCTTGCTGGGTCATAGACACCACATGGTCCGTCACAGTGTGCAGAGGCTTCGATTTCTGGGAGGATGCTCTTGTTGGTCATCGATTTTCCCAAGTCGCCCTAGTACATGAACATGCGGTCAATCCATCTTTACACAACTATCGTCGTTCCAGCATTTCCCCTCAATGCATCAATAGCATCACCGGGTTGGCACAAAATGGCTTGTAGCCCGGGCTGATGAAGGGCTGCTTCCATAAGGCTGCCAATCTTTGGACCCATGGAACCTGCTGGGAATTCCCCCGCTTGAAGATGAAGTTCGCATTCATCGAGGTTGAGCACTCGGTGAACTTGCTCCTTATCGGTGCCAAAACCAGTACGCACAGCGTCGATAGCTGTTGAAATAATGAGGGCGTCTGCTTGCAATTTAATTGCCAGCAAAGCCGAGACTCGATCCTTGTCGATGACGGCTGGAACGCCGATGAAATGTTGATCTTTACGAACCACAGGAATCCCACCGCCACCACCGCAAATCACCACGGCGTGAAGGTCAACGAGTTTCTGGATGACTGGCAGATCAATGATCTCGACAGGAAGGGGGCTGGCCACGACTCGCCTCGGACCCACTTTTGTCTCAGCGATATCCCAATCGGCTTCCATCACCGTTTTTGATGAAAGCACCGGACCTACTGGTTTTGTTGGCCGCTTGAATCCTGGATCCCTTCGATCGACGAGAACTCGGGTGACGATGGTTGCGGTTCGCTCCGGGCGTTGACGTTTGGAAAGAATCGAATCAAGATTGAGCGCCAAGCCGTGACCGATCATGCCCTGTGTTGCTGCAACCCAAGCATCCATGGGTTGGGTGAGGTGCTGATCAAGCGCCATCAGATGACCAACTTGAGGTCCATTTCCGTGTGTAAGCACAACACCCCAGCCGGCTTCCAACAGGTCGACCACGTCCGACATGACGTGAGCAAGTACCTGCTCACTTTGACCCTCATCATCACCAGTCGGTGAAGAGAGAGCATTACCCCCGATGGCGTAAACTGCAACCTTTGCCACGGTGTGACTTGAACCTGCAGTGGTTTGAGGCTTGTCCCATATTGAGCAATCAATGCCTGTGTTTGACCACCTGTTTGTGTTGGCGGTTGGAGGGTGACATTGAATTAGACAATGGCTTACCCAAGAACAGGTGCGAAGATGGTGAAGACAGTTTGGATTGGTGATGTGCAATCTGGAAACTACGACAACCAGGTCGTGGAATTGAAGGGTTGGGTCAAGCGAACCCGTGGTTCGAATAAAATTCGGTTCATCGTTCTGCGTGATTCAACCGGCACCATTCAATGCGTAGCCAAGCGTGACGCATTGGGTGACGAAGCCTTTGAAGCCGTGAAATCTGCCTTGATTGAATCAAGCATCATCATCACCGGTACCGTCAACGTTGACGAACGTTCTGAAGGCGGTCATGAACTCGTTGTTTCCTCAGTGGAAATTATTGGATCAGTGAATCCTGAGCGACCGTTCCCGATCACTGAATCCGCCATGGCTGCAGCCGATGGTGGAGAGACTGAATTCTTGCTCGACAACCGACACCTCTACCTCCGCACCTCTCGCATGACGACCATGCTCAAGTTGCGTAGCAGCGTATTTGGAGCCATTCATGGCTACTTCCGTGATTTGGATTTCGTTGAGTATCAAGCACCTAACTTTGTTGCAGGCGCTGTTGAGGGAGGCTCGACGTTGTTCGAAGTACCTTATTTTGGACGCACTGCGTACCTCACCCAATCTTGGCAACTCTATGCCGAAGCAGCCATGCCAGCTTTGGAACGATTGTACACCATCGCACCTTCGTTCCGTGCGGAAAAATCACGCACACGCCGACACTTGACCGAGTTTTGGCATGCTGAAATGGAAGTAGCTTGGGCCAGCAATGAAGAAATCATGAGCCACGGTGAAGGCGTTGTGCGCAAGATTGCTTCAACCCTGCTCGAAGATCAGACACCTGAACTTGAATCGCTTGGCCGGGACCTTGACTTGGTGGCCAGATACGCAGACAGCCCATACCCACGCATGCGCTATGACGAGGCTGTGGAAACCCTACAAGGCATGGGCGTAGATGTCGAATGGGGGCAAGATTTGGACTATTCCAAAGAAAAGATTCTGACTCAAGATTTCGATGTGCCTCATTTCCTCACCCACTATCCAAAGATTGCCAAACCATTCTACCACAGGGTTGATCCGGAAGATGAAAAGTACGTGCTTTGCCATGACTTGTTGGCCCCTGAAGGCTACGGTGAAATCATCGGCGGTGGTGAACGTACATGGTCAGAAGAAGAAATTCTCAAGCGATTGGATGAAGAAGGCACCCCTCACGAACCCTATCAATTCTACATTGACACACGTTCATACGGCGGCGTACCACACGGAGGCTTTGGCCTCGGCGTCGACCGTGTGTGTTCATGGTTGACTGGTGCCGACCATATCCGAGAAGTGATTCCATTCCCTCGTGATTCACGACGAGTAACACCCTGAGGCGAGTTCATGGGTCATGCTGTTGCTCTAGGCAGTGGTCTGGTTGGTCGGTTTGTCATCGAAAGATTACTGGAAGCAGACCATACCGTTACCGTCATCGATCTCCACGTGCCCGAAGCATTCCATTCGCATCCTCAAGTAACGGTGTTGGAAGGTGATGCTTTGGCACATATCGCAAGCCTTGAGGCGAACCAGATTGTCATCAATATGCTTCCAGGACGCATTGGTGACGCGGTTCGTCCAGAACTGCTTCGCGGGGGTCATCAGATTGTTGACCTCGCGTTCACAGCGGAAGACCCGCACCGCCACCAAGACCTCGCCACCGCCCATGATTCTGTGCTCTTGTGGGACGTTGGCATTGCGCCAGGAATTTCAAACATGCTCGTCAAACAAGCCTACGACAAATTCGGAGCCTTGGATACGGTCTCGATCAAGGTCGGAGGAAATCCCGCTGAAAAGGACAATTCGTGGTCCTACATGGCACCATTTTCCCCATCTGATGTCATCGAAGAATACACTCGACCTGCTCGAATCAAAGTCGATGGAGTGGTCATGGAAGTCCCTGCGCTCAACGAACGACACCTCATCGAAGTCGAGGGGTATGGCGCCATGGAGGCATTTCTCACCGATGGACTTCGCAGTGTTCTTGACACCATCCCATGCTCGACGATGAAAGAATACACCGTTCGATGGCCTGGCCACATTGACAAATGGCTGTCTGAGGGTCAAACCATGAACGAAGAAGACCTCCTCGCTGCATGGACCTTTGATGAGGATCGGCCTGAGTTCACATGGTTGGAAGTCATTGCCGCCGCAGGTGAACGGCGGACTCGGACAGTGGTTCACGATGCAGGCATGAATGGTGATGGCTCGATGGCACGGACGACCGGCCTTGTTACCGCAGCTTGTGCCATGCTGTTTATCGATCAAGGACCGGAACAAGGTTGCGGTCTTCGCCCCGGCATCCATCCTCCAGAGGGGCTTTCTGCTGAAGCGATCAGGCACATCATGGAGTACATGCAACGCGAAGGTGTGAGATTCGAACGCCTCTAAAGCAAAGGCTCGCCACACTCAGGGCACGGCATTCCTGGAATGAAGACACCCAAGAGAAACCCACAGTTAGGGCAGATCGACATCAGTCCGTCATCACCGTACATGAACCAGAGAGCATCACAGAGGTTCTTCAAACTGTTGGAGAAAGGCCATAATGCTCGAAAATGATGTCTTGAACATGTTTGAGATGTTTTTCTTCAACGATGTGGAGGGCGTGCTTCTTTGGCCGGTCGTCCCATGGATTGAAACAAATTGGAAGACCTGACTGCTGAAACATGCTGATGTCACCGGCAGAGTCGCCAACTGACGCCGTGTTTTCTTTGGTCACGCCCAGTCTGCGTTGGAGCATTTTCACAACCGACCCTTTTCCATCCATTTGAACTTGGTATCTTCCGAAATCGGCTAAATGATGATCGCCATCCCCGGTGGGCAAACCCAAGAGCCATCCATTCGTAAAGACATGAAGGCGGGTGTCATTACCTTGGCCAAAGCGATGTGCAGTGAACCGATCTATGCCTCCCCAACGACGCCTCCATGGGACCTCAGAAGGGAATTGAGCAGCGATATCTCGAGCGGTTTGTTGCAGACCGCCACTGACAATCGCGACGTGAAAGCCCTCGTCGAGGAGGTTGCCAATCAATTCCTTCCAATACGTCATCATAGGCATACCTTCCATCAGACCACGCAGTTCACTATCGAGGACAGGTGGGCCATCCTTTCTGCTCTCTTTGATGAGAGCGATATCAAGTTTGATCCAATCCCACTCATCGAGCAAACCTTGGTTGTAAAGTTCAAATGATTCATCATTGGAAATTCCCAATCCGTCATAGACAAACTGCCACGTCGAGAGGTGGTCGACCAGCACACGATCCATATCCAAACAAACCAAACGAGCCTCTGCCATATCGCTCATTGTCCTTCACTCCACTATCAAAGTCTTGGCCGCTTAGGTTCGAGAAGGCCAATCATACTGCGATTGTACCTGTTCGACCTGCTTACCCATGATGTAGAGAATAAGGGCCACCATGATGCTGAACAGCCCAATCAGGGTCATCGCAATCGTGGCCAAGGTCACACCAATCGATGTTGAATTGATTTCTTCGAGCGCCCCGACAATATTGCCCGAAAGTCGGTACCCAAGGATGAACAGGACCACGCCTGGGATGCCAAAGAGCAACAGTGGGTGTTTTGATTCGAGCATCCAATAAAACAATTGAGCAAACCTCGAAGCGGTGGCTAAGGATTCACGTTGATTGATATTGACGTTGACAGAACCACGGACCACCCGCACCCTAAGGCGTTCATCAAGGTCTTCTGTCGTCCCATCTATAGAAAGTGAAGCCAACGCCTCCATACCTGACTTGGTCATCACCAAGTGACGCAAATCCAGTTCAGAAAGCACGAGTGCTTCTTCATTCTCATCACCGGACGGTTCAGCATGATGCGATAGATGCAAATCCCACAATTCACGTGCTCGATTGATGGACAATGAGATATCTTGTAATTTCCATGCTGTCGTGATATGAATCGCCAAGGTTGTCTTCGCTTCTTCAAGTGGAGATTCATGCAAAAATTTTGCAAGATGGACAGCATCAAAGGTTGAGGTGAAGTGCAATGTTTTGCACCCTACTTCTTCTGCAAGCTCGACCGTGGTATCGTTTGATCCAAGGTCCAAAAAAACAACTTCGTCCGCTATTTCTCTCGCTCTGACAATGAGGGAAACGACGCGTAAATCAATGTCTTTTCCGACCAGAACAATACGCAGAGGAATGTCAGCCACACACCGCAACCCATGCGCTCTCCCTATCAAACCTCTCAATACGAGGCAGCATACACAGTGGTTTTGCCATGGAGATGTGGGAGGGGGACGAGGGCATGTTCATGTGCAACAGGCATGTGGTTCCAACATGGAGGGCGAGTGGTTCATCGGAGTCGTCGTTCCCGCACGAAATGAGGCACCTTTCATTCGTAACGTGCTCGAAACAATACCAGAGAATGTTGATTGTATTGTTGTCGTCAATGATGGTTCCACCGATGGGACATCGGATGAAATACAAGCCGCTGAGTGTGCTTCAAATCTCATTGAACTTCGTTTGGATGGACAAGGTGTTGGCGCTGCTATTGATGCAGGCCACCAGGCCCTCTTGGCGCACTTTGAGGGTCCATTTGTAAGCGTCGTCATGGCTGGCGATGGGCAAATGAATCCTGAAGATCTTCGCACATTGATCGCCCCTGTGATTTCTGGTCATTGCGACCATGCCAAAGGGAACCGGTTTGCTCATGTTGATGGCGTGGGGGCTATGCCAAAGCATCGTCAAATGGCAAGCAAAATCCTCAGTGCAGCCACAACACTTGCCTCTGGTCAACGGATTAAAGACCCACAGTGCGGCTATACCGCCACCTCTCATGAAGTGCTAAGAGAATGGGATTGGCAACGCTCTTGGAAAGGCTATGGCTACCCCAACTTCTGGTTGGTTCAGTTGGCTAAGGCAGGTTGGAGGATCAAAGAAATCCCAGTCCAATCGGTCTATGGCCGGGAACAATCCGGTATTCGGCGTTTGAAGTTCTTCACTTCTGTTGGCATGATGCTGGCCATTGAACATCATCGACGAAACTTCAGTTGGTTGTTCAATCGCAATGTGACCCCACATACTTTGTTTGCGTTCATCGCTTACGTCATTGGTTGGATCAGTTTGTTGCCATTCATCAGCACCGACGTGGAGCGGGAAATTGTCGCACGCGGCTTGCATCCTGTGTTCTTGACGCTTTTTGCTTGGCTGGTTGCACACTTTTTTGATAGGACAGCCACTGCGATGGTACGGGAGTTGAGGATCAATGCGAAGGCACGACAAGAGACGTAAGCCGAGAAAGGCTCACGTGCGTCACATCTTGGTCGCTGCTAAGCCTCAAGCACGTGAGATCCTTGAGCAGGTTCAATCAGCAAAAAGGCCGCTCAAGGTGTTCAAGAAACTCGCCAAGAAATACTCAAACTGTTCAAGTGCGAGCAAAAAAGGCGACTTGGGGGAATTTGTTGAAGGGCAAATGGTCCAAGATTTTGAGGACGCAGTGTGGGTCATGGAGCCTGAAAGTGTACCACAATCGTTCATCAAAACCCAATTTGGCTACCACATTCTGTGGGTTCATGAAATCATCCTACCGGAGTGATCTACACCATTGCTGGTGGGCGATCCAGGATTTGAACCTGGGTCCAAGCGTCCCAAACGCCCGAGTATAGGCCAAGCTAACCCAATCGCCCTTGCATTCCGTCCCACGAGGTCCTACCTATGAAGTTCACTCAAGGAGCATCCACCGCCCTTCGCTGATACGAACCAACATTCCTTGGACTTCAGCTTGCTCGATAACGTCATTTACATCCAAATCGGAGTGGTTTTT
>DUIP01000226.1:1993-2613 GCA_013330285.1 Candidatus Poseidoniaceae archaeon | reverse complement strand
CCTTGGCACGCACTGCAAGCGCCTAATGGAGAGTTGAATGAGAACACCCTCGGTGAGAGTTCGGGCATGAATGCCCCGTGTTCTGGGCAGGCGAAGTCTTCGGACCAAGCGATGGTCTGACCAACTTCAGTGAGTCTCGCTTTTGTTCCTTCGGTGAGTTCTGCATCTTCTGCGGGCGCTTCGAGGCTCTCAATTGCTGTAGCACCGCCACCCAAACGCAGTGAACTTTCCACGGCTTCTGTCAGCCGCTGTCTTCGATCACGGGTGCAACGAAGACGGTCGATCCGCACATCGATATCGTGACGGAAATTCTTGTCGAGTTCAGGGGGTGATTCGAATTCCACCTCGTGACCATTGACCTTCCCGTTGAGAAACCCCTGTTCGACAAGTTGCCGGAACAGATCCACGTGCGTTCCTTTTCTTGCACGTACAGCGGGCGACCACACTGCAATGGCATGGCCTTCCATATGCCAAAGAACATCATCAACAATCTCTTGAACGGTTCTTCGCGCTACTTCCCTACCGCATGTTGGGCAGTGTGGTTTTCCAATTCTCGCCCATAGAAGTCGGAGATAATCTTGGATTTCGGTGACGGTTGCAACCGTTGAGCGGGGGTTGTG
>DUIP01000226.1:0-1576 GCA_013330285.1 Candidatus Poseidoniaceae archaeon | reverse complement strand
CCGATAAATTGTCGGGCATAGGAAGAGAGGCTTTCGACATACCTTCGCTGACCTTCAGCGTAAAGCGTGTCGAAGGCAAGGCTGGATTTACCAGAACCCGAAACACCAGAAATCACAACGAATTGTCCACGTGGAAGTTTGACATTGATGTCTTGGAGGTTGTGGGTTCGAGCCCCGCGAACTTCAATCCAACCATGGTCACCCGCCTCTCCGCTCATGGTATCAATTCACGGGGTACGCCAACGGTTCAAGAATGCATGTATGATTTAGGATTCGTTCATTTTGGAACAAATGGCACCTTTGCCTCAAATCGGACTGGGTCATCATTTTCAGGATGGAGGAATTCAAGGGCTGTTGCATGCAGAGCAATTCGATTCATTGGGTTGGTTTCCGCCCCGTGCAGTTCATCACCTACAACTGGGCAACCGAGTGCTTTCATAGCCATTCGAATTTGATGCCTTCGTCCGGTTTCAATGGTAATGTGGATCAACGAGACTTCGTCATCTGAATCTTCAACAGTCCAATGAGTGATGGCTTGTTTTGCTCCTTTGAAGGAGGATTTTACTTTCTTGACGCGAAGGTTTCGGTCTTCAACCAACCACGCTCGTTCAGTGCCGCTTTGGTGTGCTGGCCTACCTTCGACAAGGGCGTGGTATGTCCTGTGAACATCCCGATTGGCAAACTGAGATTGTAGGTATGTTTTGTGGCGCTCGTGGCGGGCGAACACCATGACGCCGGACGTCTCTCGATCCAGCCTGTGTACGATATGGATCCATGCTCGTTCATCAGCGATTCGAACATAATTGACGCAGCGGGAATGGAGTGTGTCGTCTTCGAGTTTATTTGTTGCAACCGAGAGGAGTCCGGCTGGCTTTTCTACAACAAGAATGGCCTCATCTTCATAGAGGATTTTGAGTTTGTGTTTTTTCTTGGTTTGGGATGGAGGTGGGGCTGCTTCTTTGCCTTGAGCTCGTCCAGTCACTTCGATGGTTTGGCCCGGCTCAACGACGTGCTTCGCGCGATGTTGAACAACTTCATCGACCAAAACCCGACCTTCGGTCAGCATTTTTCGTATTTTTCCTCGCGTGGTTTCTGGGAACATCGATGAAACCCCATCGATAAGGAAGATTTGTTCATTTACAATTGATTTCATTCAAACCACTCAGAGGAACATTGCTCGACACCAATCGCCTTTCTTTGAGGATTGTCCTGGTTCAAGAAGTGTCAGACCGTCAGCGCGCGCAATTCCGCCTAAGTTTCCTGAACCTTGGTGGCCTGTGGAATACGCTGTCGGTTGTTCACCACTCGTATCGATGGTTATTCTTCTGAGAGCAAGGCATTTTTCGTCGCCTTTGATATCTTCACCGAGTTGAACCATGAGGTGTTGCTCTCTTGGACCTCCCCCGTGCATTGAATCCCTAAGGTATGGGGCGACCAAGACCCGAAACACCACGTGGCTGCTTGTTGGATTGCCTGGTAATCCAAAAATTGGTGTGTCTTTCCATCGGCCGAAAAGTGGTGGGGAGCCGGGACGGATCTTGACCCTCCAAAAATGAATATCGCCTTCTTCTTCCAT
>DUIP01000149.1:9172-10078 GCA_013330285.1 Candidatus Poseidoniaceae archaeon | reverse complement strand
ATCGAGCAACCAACTCAATGTGATGGTTTCACTTTCCGGGTCGACTGTGGTGTTCACCCATGAACCATTGAAGGAGAAATCAAAGTTTCCTGAGGCAAGCAAATCGGTGTCGACACCTCGGTGATCAACCATTGAAACAAGAACAACGGCTTCTGTGTTTCTGAGTTGGGAGACCGATTGAGAGGTAAATTGTAACCAACCTCGCAAGAGGTAGGGTGCGCCAGAAGACATGTTTGCATCGTCGGTAGCTTCGATTGAATCAGGGTAGAACCGGACTTGAAGTTCAATTTCACCGGCGGCGATCTGTGCAACAGCAGCCGTCAAGAAATGTTGAACCGAGAAGGTTCCGTTGACGGTTTGATTGAACACTTCGATCCAATCAGTGCCGCTACCAACCGAGCGCATTGAGAACGAAAGGTTGCCGAGCATGGCCACTGGATTGGCCCCAGAAGTCAACGCAGATCCGTTCACCCAAATATTGTCGTCAATCAGAATGATGCTCTTGTTGGCAAGTGGACCCTCAAGCGTTGCAGTGAGGGTTGGTGCATCACGAATATCCAAGACAATCGATGTGGTTGTTGGTCGCAAGTGGAACTGTACGGGTGTAATACTTGGCTCTGAGGCATCTTGCCAACCTGAGAAACCAAGGGTAGCAGAGAGGTTGGTTTGCGTTTCAAGTGGGTCAAGTTCAACTTCAATGCTCCACGAACCATCGAAGCCAACGGCTGATGTGAGGTTGACTGAACCATTGACTGAAGAAGTGAAACTGAGCCATACTTCCGGAACAGAATCACTGCTTGCGATGGAGGAGAACACATTGGTCGGGGTGTTCTCAAGAGAAAGTTGGCCAGTCACGATCGTGGTTGCTCCTGCGCCAACAATTGGTGCGTTGATCGCATTGGGTCC
>DUIP01000149.1:6662-8776 GCA_013330285.1 Candidatus Poseidoniaceae archaeon | reverse complement strand
TCAGAAACATAGCCTGATTGGACGTGTTTGATGACAATCCTATGGATGCCCGGCGCACCAGGTTCAAGTGGAGCACCTATGAATTCGAAGGTACCGTTTTGATCGGTGATGAGAGCACCAATTTCGTAGTTAGGAATGGCTGCAGGTCCAGGCACGCCAGCAACTTCTGCAAGCGGAACAAGATAGCCAACCATCGGCAGATCAGTAATTGGAGTGGAATTGGTTGCAAAGCGCAATTGTCCAGTCACATTGATCGTAGACGTACTCTCTCGGTCCCAAACCAATGTTGAGATGGTTTGATTGACGATTTCGATTTCTTCAGCAGCAGGGCATGCATCAAAGGCAATCCATCCAAGGTCAGTGTTTCCATTGGCGCTGTTTTGTTGGAGACGGACTTCACCCCAGGTTGTGCGATCTTGTGGGAACACGGCATAGCCATCACCATTCCAAGTTCCACCAGCAAATCCACTCACATAGCGTGCTGGCAATCCAGCAAGCCTTGCCATGGTGACGAATACGGTGTTGAATTCGTTGCATGTACCTTCCTTGATGGCCTCAACAAGAACCACGCTCAAGTCTTCGGTGTTTGGAATGCCTGAGCCATTGTAATTGCGCTTGAATTCAGTTGTTGCATTTCCTTCTGCGAGGAACGTCTGGATGGCGACTGCGGTGTCGTAGGCATTGGTTGCTCCCGCCTCGTTGACGATGGTTGTCGTGGTGTTCAACAACGAGGATTGTGGGCTGCTCAAGTTGGTGAGGTCGTCAGGCAATTCAAGTTCGTAAGCAAAGCCTTGACCGGGGACGGTCGTTGATGCGAGTGTTGCCCAATCGAAGTAAAATTCGGGTTGCTGAATGAAGACTTCTTGAATCGGACCTGCAACAATGTTGACATTGTGAGAGTCATTTGAACGTTCCAGTTCAGATCCAGAATCGACATAGAACGACATGTTTGACCATGAAACAGGTAGAGGTAATCGACCGGTTACGGGTGGATTGTTGAAGGTCATGAGCCATTCAACAGTGTCGTTCGCAAAGGCCATGTCAGCCAAATGTGTGAAGTTAGAAGATGGGAGGATAATGGTCTCAGATGGATGCACTTCAGCAATGTGTGCATACGCTGTACCGGTGTAGAAGTCGTTGGTGTATTGCCGCCAGCGTTGAGTTGCATCCAGATCGACGATGCCACTGGAGTTGTTGGCCCAGAACACCACTTCTGACGCCTCGAGGTCATCGGTGGGATCGAATGGGTCAAACGGCGATCCTATGCAATTGATGATCCAAAATTCTTGAGTGCATTCCAAACCGTCAATCATGCCGCCACCATCGGTATCTGGGTTGGTCCAATCGGTACCGGTTTGATTTTCGATGGCATCGGGAATCAAATCGCCGTCGAAATCAGAAGGTAACAAATCGTCTGTGGGGTTGTTTTCGGGGTTTGTTCCATCAAAATATTCGTCGCGGTCACTTACACCACCTGAATCGGTGTCAATACTGGCGTCATCAGTGACCCATACATCGGTCGAGCCGTTGGTGATACCGATGTAGATGAGGTCGCAGCCAGTGCTCGTTTCGAAGTAATTGTTGAGACCATCTTGATCGTCGTCAAGCAGGTTGGTACAAGGCTCATTCGGATCCGTATTCGCAAAGACTTCTTCGAAATCACTTGCCCCATCGCCATCAGAATCGACAAGAGTTGGGTTGGAGAACCAACCAAAGGTACCAAGCAATTCTTGCCAATCGGCTAAGCCATCCCCATCACTGTCAGAATAATCATCATCACAGTAATTTCGAGTTGTTGTGATCGTTCCGTCGGTGGTTGCATCGGTATGACAGAAGGAACCGTTGCGGTTCGAAACTTGAGTGGCAGTGCCTGGGGCGGATGAAACACCTTGAATCAGATCATTGACCACCGTGGCATAGGCAAACGGCGTCCATGTTCCAGATATGTTGAACCAACCGACACCCCCTGCAGGATTAAAGCCGCTTCCATCTGCCACTTCGAGTTGACCATTTCCATTATTCCATGTCACAATGGTGGTCTGGAAGTTCACCAAGGAATCACAAGGATCTGTGCCATGAGAAACGTTTTGCTCATCGCCATCATTGATGCCCCC
>DUIP01000149.1:0-6255 GCA_013330285.1 Candidatus Poseidoniaceae archaeon | reverse complement strand
TCGTTATCCTCATCACCTGAGTCTTCTCGACGGGTCGGGTCGGTTTCACCCGCATCGACCACACCGTTTCCGTTGATGTCTTCTTCACCATCATCAAAGGCATCGCCGTCAGTGTTGTTGTTCCGAGGATCACTTGCTTGAGCAGGGCTTCCATATTGTCCAGCAACTTCAACGCCGTCGCTGATTCCGTCACCATCTGTATCCGATGAGGTCGGGTCTGTCAACAACGTCAGGGCTTCTCGTGAATCATTGAGTCCGTCACCATCCGTGTCAGCTCGTTGAGGGTTGGTGGAGGTGATGCCATCGACTTCTGCCGTAAAGGTTGCACAGCCTCCAGGACCGATGCCTCTCACTGGGTCGCATGGCGTGGTTGTTTCAGTTTTGAGACCGGTCGGCCCATTTCGGAAACATGGCGAAGCGCCGCACATGGTTGTCCATGTCGGGTTGATGTACTCGAGGAGGTTGTTGAGGCCGTCACCGTCTGGGTCGCCGTTTGGGCCGTTGTCATTGGTCGGGTCTGTTGCGTTCAATCCGTTGGCTGCTTCCCAACCATCGTCCATTCCGTCACCATCGGTGTCCCAACCTGCAACGTCTTCGTCCTCGATGCCGTCACCGTCATCATCGTTTGATGAGCAGTCTGCATCACCGTCGTTATCCGAATCGGCTGAATCGACGAAACCGTCTTTGTCGTCATCGAATCCGTTGGTGCAGATATTTCCGACTGGATCTTCATCGCAAAGAATGACCGTGCCAGTACCGTCTGAACCCGAGTCTCCACACCCTGGACGGTTGTATTGGAGGGCATTTTCTTCATCCCAGTTGTTGACTGGCACGGTTCCATTCCACCAAACACCATTGTCAAGCACACCACTGGTGCTCGAAAGGTCCCAGTTCGTAGGTTGGAGGTAGTTGTATTCTTGCAGATTCGACATGCCGTCGCCGTCAGGATCCCCAACAGCACCGTCGCCACCCGTACTGGAAAGTGGGTCAAGTCCATACTGCCACTCCCAGCCATCTGGCAAACCATCGTTGTCAGAATCTGGATCGTTTGGTGCAGTGTTCATGAGGTACTCGAGCCCATAAGTCAAACCGTCACCATCTTGATCAGTTGCTGCAAGTGCATCGAAGGAAACATACTGAATGGAAGCGAATGTGGAGAGCACCATCAACGCAACCAAACCGATGGATTTGACCGTGTCTCGGTGCTGAAGGATTTGCCATTGAGAGCGCGGCTTCGAGGGGGAAGAAGGCGTACGCATGGTTGTCACAAGAACTCGGCTGTTTTGATGCCTCATAAGGCAAATGGTACGATGTTCATACAATGCTCAATTTCACGGTGTGTAAAGTCGAGTCACTAAGCCTGAAAAATAAGACTCAGTCTGTCGTTTTGCTCAAGGATTGACCAATGGTGTGCTCAAAGAGCTTCAAGTTCATCCAAAAGTTCGAGATCGTCATCGTCTTCTTCTTCAAGCACGGGGTCGGGAAGGTCGCTTTCCAATGGTTCGAGTTCTTTCTCGTCTTCGTATTCGAAGACTTCTTCTTCGTACATTGTACCTGAAGCCTGACCGCGCCTGTAGACTGCAAAGACAAATGCAGCACACAACCCAAGCCCCAATGCAAGCGTTTGTGGTTCGGGGTTGACAAGTTCGTTGACAAAGCAACCAGCGCCTTGGCACGAAGTTTGGTAAATCTGTTTGCTGGTTTGTGTGTACTCGCTGTCGTATGGGACCTCTTCATCCATAGGCGTCACCTTAAGCTCGAACTGAACCGTTTCGCCGTTCTTTAGGTTGTTTGGTGGGGTGATGGCCAATGAGAAATCCTTGCTCGAATATGCAGGGAGGGTCAGCAAGAGGAAACTACCACCTGTCTGGTCGGACGATGCTCGAACAAGAACGTCCCAGCCTTGTGGCTCATTTTCAAGCGTGATCACGACATCCAGCGGGATGTTGTTTTGGTTATCGATGCTGTATTCCACAGTCTGGAATTCTCCTGAATTGAAACGGACAACTGAACTGCTTGTATCGGTGATTTCAAGACGACCAGGTTGAACATCTTCCCTGACTTGAACAGTCACTGGCAAATCGAAGTATCGGGCATCTTGGGCATCGACGCCCTCTTCAACAACCCGAACGTAGACGGTGTGGTTTCCTGCTTCGACCTTGTTACCAATGGTAACATCGAGTTTGAGGTCTGCGTATTGATCGGATTCAAGATAGACGACGACGATATCGGATTGGGAACCATTTGAGATTTCATAGTTCCATGAGCCGTAAGGAGCATCATCCTCGTTATTTCTGTCGAGGTCTTCTGGATTGATGATTCGCCATGTGGTTTGGCCGATTGTATCGCTTGAATCAGTGATACGCATTTGATACCACAGTGAGGATCCGGGACTCACTGGGCCAACGGTGCCAAGTGTCCCACTGTCTGAATCGGCTGTGACTTCGACGAGAACGCCAAACGTGCGATGGACTGTGAACGCAACCGAAGTACTGAGTTCAGAATCGCCTTGACTTGCAATGCTGATCGAAACAAGCCCAATGTCTTGAGCATCTCGTTCTGATGGTGGGAAGACTTCCATACGAACGGTCAGAATCTGGTGGGAGCCGATATCGGGCGTCACTGAGTGGATGCCTTCCTCGGCCAATTCAAGTCCTGTATCGTTGTCATAGAACTTGTATTGCCACGCATCAGGCAGTTCTGTAACGCGCAGTTTGAATGCATCTGTAATGAATCCTGAATTGAACACATCAATGAAGAAATCACCACTGACATCGCCTGAATCAACATAGTGCGATAACAGTTCATCGTAGGCTTCTGGGCGTGTTGAGTCTGCAATTTGCTTCTGATGCTCATCATCCTCAAACACAGCAATTCTCGGTGGTGAAAGGACGTCAGATTCCTCGACATCGAGCACGATGGTTTCCACAGCGACTTCCACGGTTTGGCCTTCGGTGTTTTCAGCGTAAGCACGCGCCTCAATTTCAAGGGTGTTTGGAGCAGAAGTCAGGTCATCATCTGGCACTTCAATGCTCAAAATGGGACGAGCAAAAGTACCGCCGCCGGAAAGGCTGTAGCCGCCGGGTTGATCCCAAACAGGGTCTGACCAGGTTGAGGGCAGCGAGCGTGAAAGCGAGAACACGACGTCCAGTTGAGACGAACTTGCCCCTGTGTGTTCAATCAAGAACTCAACACTCGAGGTCTGGCCCGGTGCAATCAAAATGACGTCTGGTTGACTCTCAGGAAGCGTCAGATAGACATCGTGCTCAACGAACTCGATACCACTGTGTTCAAACACCAAGGTGTGACCCTGAACGTCACTTATTTCAAGACGAAGTGGGTATTCTCCAGCAGCAATTCCAGTTTCATACTGGAAGGTATAGTTTCCAACCAAACCGTTGTTGTCGAGTTTCAAATCGTCATCATCGAAGGACTTTGAGAAGACCGTCCCAGCTTCGTTTGGCGTGGTCATCACAAGGTCAACGCCTTGGATGTCATCCCTGCCAAAAGCATCTCTGACATCGACTGAAAACTGCATGTTTCGGAACTCTGGTCGGTGTGCGGGTGACCATTCGGTCACCTCTGGTTCAAGGAAACCGCCACCGGGACGGTGAACCTTAACCACGGAGTTTGCAAGTGCGTTTGCTTTCATTTCGAGTTTTGAATATCCATTGGTTTGTTCAACATCGCCGAAGGCAACATTGACTTCACAACTGCCACCGCCAAGGCCACCGCCACCGCTGCTTTCACAAGTGGCTTGGGCATCGACATTGAGTCGGAGTTGTTTTCCGTTGGCTACTGTAAAACCATCAGAAGGAACCTCGAAGTCAACAATGGAAGAGGTCCATGAGCACGAACTTGTGCCGAATGTACCACCTGTGCACGGATCGTCAAGTGTTTCAGAAACGGAATCCACTTCCGAATCCCCGGACTTCAGCGAATAGGTGATGTCTGCCGTCGAGCCCTGGGAACCCTTGAATTGAAGGAAAAGGGTGAGGGTGACCTTGTCGGTGTTATCTCGGCCGTAGACGAGCAGATCAGAGATCATTTCTGCGCTCCTAAATTCAACGCCACCAAAGGCACTGGCTTCTTGGTGAGCACCGGTTGGCTCAAGGGTCGTAATCGATCCTTCTCCGCCACTTTCACTGTTCGGCTCATCGAGGTAGAGGTTGTACGATTGACATGTTGGACAGGACGATGCTGAGTTCATTTGAACCGTTGGCTCCTCCAATGATTCTGCTTCGACAGACTCGACACTTACGTTGGTCTGAAGGGGTGCAACGCCGCCCAACATGATCAAAACGAGCAGAACCGCCAAAAATCGGCCGTTGGGGGATGAAATTGAAGTCATGAAGGTGTTCACCGGACCGTCCTGTTCAACCGACTGTTAAACGGTTTTGCATTGTTTGTTCGGACAAAGCCCCCTCTACGAGGGGGAAAGAGAGGTTGGAATAAAGTGCAGGGGGTGGGATACGAACCCACGAACCCATACGGGACCGGATCTTAAGCCCGGCGCCTTTGACCACCTCAGCCACCCCTGCAGTCGGTCCACAGGACCACATGATTTGAAGAAAACCCCTGCTCAAGTTGCTCAAGGCGCAACTGACCAACCGCCATCAACTTCGATGACTTGGCCCGAAAGGTAGGTTGAACGGACCAAAAATGACACGGCGTTCGCAACATCTTCGGGTGCACCACCACGGCCGAGTGGAACCTTTTCAATCACTGATGCAAAGTGTTCCGCCTCCCAAGGAGCCGCCATAATTGCGCCTGGAGCAACACAATTGACGCGGACATCTGGTGCGAGGTCGCCAGCGAGGTTCATCATCAACTGACGCAATCCTGCTTTCGAAGCTGTGTAGTGGGCAAGATCCTTCCAAGCGCGATGAAGCGAGGTATCAACCATGCCAATCACACAACCAGAAGCAGCCTTGAGCGATGGTGTGAGCGCTTGGGTGAGAACGAATGGAACTTCGATATGAATCCGGTTGTTAAGGCGGAGTTCTTCAAGAGAAACAGACTCGTAGTCTTTGGAATTATAGATTGAGGCGTTGTGGATTAACACACCTAAACCAACCGACTTTTGACCCTCGAGAATCGCATGGGTTTGGTCGATCAGAGATTGAAGGCCTTCATCTGTTGAAAGATCGGCAATGACGACTTGGCCACACGCTTCTCCGTTTCGTTGTTGAGAGGCATCGGCGAGCAAGCGTTGAGCGTCTTCCACCGAAGAGCGAACATGGACAAGAACATACCAACCATCATCGATCAGTGTAGAACAAATCTGCGCTCCAATGCGGCGCCCCCCTCCCGTCACAAGAGCAACACCTTTCGCCATGGTTCAACGTGAGGTTCATTGCTCATCAATGCTCGTTCAGCGCCAAATGCCAATCGTTGGTGATTGTTTCACCCCTGAATGGGCGACACAAACCCTACGGCGCACCTTTTTGAGCGGCAAGCCGTGGGCCAACCATAGGGGGGAGAATCTGTGTCCGGCAAACCACTACCCATGGCGAAGCAACTCCCGCCTGCATTGAGGCCAAAACCAAAGCGTGAACGACTCCCACCTTGGTTCAAAACAGCCCTTCCATCAGGCGAACAGCAGGCTATTTTCAACAGCACGAAGGCCGCTGTTAAAGACAACACCCTGCACACCGTCTGTCAAGAGGCTCGCTGCCCGAACATCCACGACTGCTGGGCCAGTGGCGATGCCACCTTCATGATTGCAGGACAAGAGTGCACCAGAGGATGTCGTTTCTGTGCGGTTGGTACCATCAAAACACCACCTCCTTTGGATCCCGATGAGCCCACCAACCTCGCTAATGCGGTCGAATCGATGAACTTGCGACATGCAGTGATTACCGTTGTCAACCGAGATGATCTTCCCGACAGCGGAGCCGACCACTACAAGCAATGCATCCAAGCAGTCCACGAGCGCCAACCACATGTCTCCCTCGAACTGCTCTGTTCAGATTTAGCAGGTGATCATGATGCACTCGCCCATCTTCTGGATGGCAGTCCACTTTCCGTCTTCGCCCACAATGTCGAATGTGTCCCAAGACTGGATGCAACCGTGCGCGACCACCGTGCATCTTTTTCGCAATCGCTCGAAATCCTGAGAGCCGCTAAACAACTGCGTCCAGACATCCTCACAAAATCCTCAGTCATGGTCGGTGTCGGAGAGACTGATGAAGAGATCACCGAGGTGCTTGGCATGCTCAAAGAAGCGGGTGTTGATTTGATCACCATTGGCCA
>DUIP01000104.1 GCA_013330285.1 Candidatus Poseidoniaceae archaeon | reverse complement strand
AATGGCGGGAATAACAAGGCGAGTTTTGATCAAGAAATCGCCCTTGTCGGAGGCACCTACAACAGCAGCGTTGGGGTTGATGGTTGGGTTGATCATGGTTATGGGCCATTGGCTGGAAAAGCAATGGAGGCCTTCAGTCGAGAGGAGCAGGGCTTCTTTTTGGTTACAAGGCTGACTGGGTACACGGTCGAAACGGCGCTTGGCTTAATCGAGAAAGCAAACAACAGCCTTGGTGAGCGTGGCATTTTTGCTTTGGATCTGGCTACAAACCGAAACGATTCGGGTTACAAATTTTGGAATGACGACCTCTATACGGCCAACACGACGCTGAATGGAACCATGGGCTATCCTACTTATTTCGACGAATCTTCAACCTTCCTCACCAATATTTCGAACGTCATGGGTTACGCTTCTTGGGGATCGAATGATGGTGCATGGGCCGGAAACATGTTACCAAATGGTGGTTTTGATGCTGCAAACAGCACCTCTTCCAGCGGAGCCGAACACTGGGATGCAACACTGCCCAGCCTTTCCTCGGGTGATTCATTCAATTGGAGCCTTCAGAGCGATACGACTCATGGGGGTAGTTCTGCTCTTGAAGCGGCGGTCGCAGCAGAGTGCTCTGCAGAATCTGGTGATGGTGCACCTGGCATTTTCGCAGAATTCTTCGACAACGCTGGAGTGAGCTTCAATACAGGTTCAATGCCTTCTTTAATCGATAGAGTCCCGGACCACACACGCATTGAAACAAAACTCGATTTCCCTTCGAGGAACAGTGCATATCCTGGTCTTGACAATCGTTTCAAGAACGATTGGGGGGCTCGGTTCAGTGGCCTTATCGATATTCCAGAGGCTGGTAATTGGACCTTCTATTTGACCACGGATGATGGTTCAGAATTGTGGATCAATGAAGACAGCCTTGTGCAAAACTACGGAAGCCATGGCATGCGTGAAGTGTCTGGAACCACCACTTTGGATGCGGGCGTCCAAGACTACCGTATCGAATTCTTCCAGGGTGGAGGCCCTCACGGCCTCACCCTTCAATGGGAAGGCCCGAATCAAAGCAAGGCTTTGGTGCCCGCTTCTGCGTATTCGATTGCAGGAGGCCGAATCCCCTCTGAGGCCAGTTTACAACACCACTGGTCGTTTGACGATTCATCCGGATCAACAGCAAATGATTCCGCTCAAGGAGCGGCGAACTTCACGCTTTACAACATGAACAGTTCCAATTGGAGAGCTTGTGCCGATGGTGGCTGCTTGTGGTATGATGGTGTTGACGATTACTTGGAAGTCGATGTGCAGGATTGGAGTGGTAATTTCACAATCAGTCAATGGGTGTGGGCAAATACGACCACACTGCCTAACTACGCCACGGTGTTCGCAGCAGGCACTCAAGCAGGTTCGAATGCATCATTCCAACATGCTGCATTCAGTGGGGAGTGGCGCCTCCATAACAACCAAACACACGCCTTCGGTGCAATTAACGCCCAGAATTGGACTCACCTTGTCACCGTGTTTGACAACGGTATGGCACGACAGTACTACGATGGGGTTTTGGTTCGTAGCACACAATTCCCTCAAGGCAGCGTGAATCAAATTGATTCATATCGACTGGGGGTCAACAGGGCAGGGAGCACATTTTTCCAAGGCATGATTGATGAAGTTATGATTTGGAACACTTCGCTGAGTGACGGTGAAGTCACGACCTTGAATCGAGACATCTATCTTGATTGTGCAGCATATTCTGGCAATGGCCAAGCCGCTGCGAGCGTGCAACAAACATTCACTCTCCCTGTCGATCAGGCCGGGCATTCGTGGCTCATATCGGGCCATGGTATGCGAACAGGTGATGTGTTTGGTACGTTTGAAATCGTTGTAGAAAGCATTGATGTGAACGGCACAGTTCTTGCAACAGACACTTCATCTGCCAAGGCATTTGAAACGAGTTGGGCTTCAACAACAATGCGCTTTGACCCACCTCAACATACTGTGGACCTTCGAATTACAATTCCGTTGAATCTTGTCGCCACGTCCACCGATGGCTCGGTCTACTTGGACAGCGTCGATATGTATCCAATTCGTCCGAATCTTGGTTGGGTCAATGGTTCGATTGCTGAAACCGCAGTATCGACAGGCGCCCGTTCCTTTGAACCGGGTACAACCTATGGTCAATCCCTGATTGCCGATTTACTCGATGATGGCGTCTCTGGAGTCAAAGGCTATGTCTACGAACCCTACCTTACCGCTGTTGGCCTCCCAAGCGTTTTGATGACCAGTTATGCCTCAGGCTACAACCTTGCAGAATCTCACGCTGCTGCCAATTTACAATCAAGTTGGATGGGGGTTACAATCGGTGATCCTAAAATGGCGCCCTATGCCGATCTTTTCCACGACATCAACCTCATCGATGCTCGATTGCTTGAGAATGCATCCTACGGCCAAAACACAACCATCCAACTCGCCATCGCCAACACCGGTATGGCTGTTGCCAATGGCTCATTATTGATTCAAGACATTCAAGGAAACATCGAGTTGTACAACGGGATGCTCACCTTGCCTGAAGGCGATGCAGAGGGTTCCTATCAATTGCTCAACATCACTGTTGTTCCACAGAAAACCGGTTGGATGGACTTGCGATTGCGATACACCTCTGATATCAATGCAAGTGAACGAATCCTCGATAACAATCAACTCACACTCCGATTATGGGTGAATGCTCCACCAGTGATTGATGCAGTCTTCTGCGATGCTGAAACCTACGCCAGAGGTGACACCTTCATCTGCACTGTTGAAGCCACAGACGATGCCGAGTTAACCGCAGTTGTGTTGGAATGGACGGTTGCAGGCCACACCTCCAACCTCACTGGTTTAATGTGGACACGACAAAATCTCGGCACGCTTGATGGTGAGCGTTGGCAAACCTCGATCACGCTGCCCACCAATCTAACGCTAGGGTGGTTAGTGATTGAGGCGGTAGCATTCGACGCGCTCAATCAATCCGCGTCACTGCTTGTCCTCAATGTAGCACAGGTAGTCGATGCCCAAGCCCAATGGTTTGGACCCCATGTCGAAGGTGTTGATTCCTTAGGTTGGTCTGGTGCCACTCCGCTGCCATATGCTCCGAATGGGGGATTCATTCGTGGCCAATCCACAGCGCTTCGCGTCTGTGTGCTCGATGCCGACCATGACCCCGTTTTAGAGGCACCATTGGTGCTTGCTTCACGAGGTAACGTAAGCAACTTCACTCACCAAGCACAAACGGATTCGAATCATCATTGTTACAATGGGGTGATTATGCTGGCTGCTGGAGATGCACTTGCCAAGGTCTCCTTCGAAGTACGATCTTCAACAGGAGCGTTACTCAGTTCCCGTCTTGTACCCGTCGGCGATATGGCTCCAGAGGTATCGATCGAACTGGTCGATGCATCTGGGAACCCGCTCGAAAGGGTACGTGGAGGCGGAAGCGAATTCCTTCGGATTTCATTTGTGGATGTTGATGACCCGACGTCATCTGTTACGGGCGACCTGGTGATTGAATGGCCAGGTGCCTCACCGTTCCAATTGCCTATTGATCTGGTTGACATTCAACAAACCCTCCTTGTTGAACTCACCTCAGTCGATACGCCACTTGAGTCGGGACAACTCTTGGTGAAGGTCGATGCGATTGGACGTCATGGCGCATCCATTACCGTGGAGAAACAATTCACCTTCCTGCTGACGCCTCCAATGGTGATTGAAGCAAATCTTTGTGGGGGTGAAGGGCCAGTTTCCTCCTTGCGCTTTGGTGAAACAATCGTCCTCTATGCCCTTGTTGATACCGAACGACCTGTCGACGTGATGCAGGTCTCGATGTCCCAATTAGGTTGGTCCGTTGTTGCACCACAGTTGGCTGCAGATGATCCTTTGGCCACGCCACCGCCTTCTTGCCTTGAAACAAATCATAGCGATGTGTCTTCGAATGAATTCATTGTGGCCTTCAGGCTCCGCTTGGACGGATCCTTCATTCAAGGTGAAGGGCAGGTGATGTTGATCGTGCGCGATTTGGATGGGCTGTCCAGCTCCACCACGCTCCTGATTGAGTTCTTCCATGCTGCGCCTTCATTGACTGTTCTTCCAATTGGTAACGCAACAGCAGGAGAACGCCTTGAATCCTCTGCGAGTGTGACGGATTTGGATGGAATGCAAGATGTCACTTGTCAAGCCACTGTGAAACAGGGCAATGCCTCCCTTGCGAACATCTCGCTCGAGGTTCGAGTGCAGCCAAATGACCAGACAAATGCAAGTCTAGCCTTTTCATTCCCAACCACGCAAGCACTCGGTAACACGACATTAGAATTGAACTATACGTGCATCGATGGCTGGGGCCAAGAAGATACGGCTTCCCAATTTGTAGATCTTGCTCCAAAACCGGCGTGTGATGATTGTCATGGTTCGAACACATCCTCACTCGATTCCACCGCTAGCGGAACGAATCTCCCTTACATTTTCGGGTTCATCGTTTTCCTCCTAGGGATTGCAGGTGCGCTTGCTATGCTTTTGAGGGGGAAAGAGCCAGATGAAGCTCCTGTTCAATGGGACCTGAGTGAAGATGAAGCGACGGAGCCATCGCCTACGGATTCGGGGGTCATCCTGCTTGAAGGCTCAGACATACCAGGGGGATGGTCGCCTGAGGCCTACTTCGATTGGTTATCTGGGCCTATGCCAGAAGGGTGGTCAGATGTTCAATGGGTCGAGTTTTCAGAACAGCAGATGCTTTTCTTTGAACAACCCGACGTTGATGATACAGAGAAGGATTGAAGTCCTTCGTCACATTGGTGTGGCTGAGCACTATGGCTGTAGGGTATGTTCTCATCAATGTCGCACCAGGAAAGGAGCATGAGGTTTACCTTGCAGTAAAGGATATGGAACATGTGGCGGATGCCACGCTCTTGTTCGGCGATCACGATTTGATTGTAAAGCTCGAAGCAGACAGCCTTGCAACCATCGCTAAATCCGTTGTTGAATCCATCCGTCAAGTTCCAGGAATCATCGACACCAAAACCCTCGCTGG
>DUIP01000115.1 GCA_013330285.1 Candidatus Poseidoniaceae archaeon | reverse complement strand
GTGGCCAATCAAGCGCACTGCTTGCCATGGAGGGCTTGATGAATCAAGCTTCGAATCGCCAACTCGTTCCGATTGGAATGGCTGCCAACCCCAGCGCTTCGACCAACCATTCACCAAGGAGGTTCGTTGCGCACGATCACATTCCACCCAAGGTGTGACATTTGCCTTCAGTTCCCTGAGCACGTCCAGATGGTTTTCTTTTGTCGCTTGTCCGAGCATGTCTTGTTGTTGTGCATCGAGCGGAAGCGTCGCTGGCCGAGTCCATCGTGCATGTCCCGAAGGAAGCCATGTAAAGTTAGGATCTGCATGATCGGTAAGACCAGTAAGGCCAGCGGCCAGTAAACGATGCTCCACCTCGGGTTTCGTCGGCCATACATAGACAGGAAAACCCCCTTGTGCAGACTGCAAATTCATTGCACCTTTCCCTGTGAGCCCGACCTTATGACCCAATGGTAATTTGTTAATTGGAGGTACGAAGTACTCGATCGCTGCTGGAATCATCGTTGCTCCCGCATTCCGATGGTGGCGTACTAATCGAGAAAAGGAGTGAGTAAGAAAGTGAGGTAGTGCCCGCAAGCGCTTTGTTTGACGATTCCCAAAAGGAGGTATGTATGGCAGTAATTCAGCCCATGGCCGACCTGTTGAGGAGGCATCAATCGAGGCTTTCATACCTTTATGGAAGGCATAGTAAACCGTATTTTCATTCGGAATTTCAAATTCATTGAGGATCGAATCGGTGGCGTTGATCAGTTCGGTAATATGTCGCTTATGCTTGGATAAACCAAAGTATCCGCCACCTGAATCAGAACGAGGATGAGGTCGTTTCAATTCAACACAGCCCATTTTCCCATCATCACGCCATTGTTCAAGGACGACAGAATCGTTCAACAGTGAACGAAATGAACAGAAGCCATAGGATTCAAGTTCGTCAAGTGTGTGATGTTCAACCCATGGTTTTGGAGATTGAATCTTCGACTTAGGTATCGAAACTTCAGCATCGTGATGGATGACCACTTCGCCATCAACGGTTAAACGTAAATCGAATTCGATGCCGTCATGGACTTGAATGGCATGCCTGAGACTTTCGAGTGTGTTCTCAGGCGCTTGACTCCACATGGCCCTCAACGGCTACAGGTGGAAGCCATTACCTTTGACTTCTTGCTCGGTTTCATCGACCTTGCCTAAACATCTTTGTCAAAGTCCGATGAGTCATAATACCTAAAACAAAGAGCGAAGCCCCAACGAGCATGGACCCCTACACAGTGATGATGGGGCTCATCTTAATTCTCACTCCAATTATTTGTTGGTTTTTCACCCTTCATGACAAGGAAATGAGGACGCCTATGGGCCAGTGGGCCAGTGTGATTCATGATCAACGGTTTTACCTCCATGCGATGGGCTACATTGTCATCATCCGTTGGAAGGCCCTTACAGACAAGCTCAATGAACCGATCAAGATGGAAACTGGACATTGGACTTCATTGGTCCAAAGCATCGAAGGCAACCTTACACTCCACATACAGAATTTCTTTGAAAACGAAGCACTCACTTCTTTTCTCAATTTTCACTACCTGTTCATTTACCTCTTCTTGATTTACGTCACAACCGTGTACTACGCATACACTGGCGACCGTGACATGACTGACAAAGTGACACTCAACTATCTGCTCATCTACGCCATCGCAGTCCCATACTATCTGTTTTTCAATGTTGAAGTCACCTCCTCATGGATTCCAGGGATGGATGCATTATTGTATCACGAAGGTTGGTACAGCGTCTTCTATGCTTCGCACGACCCATTGGATAATTCAGTTCCATCCCTTCACGTGGCGATACCTTTCGGAATTATTCTCCTCAACTGGCTGCATGTGCGTGAGCAAGGTGGCACCATGAAGGAGTGGAAGCATTACAGGTACCACGTCTTTGTCTGCATCAACACGCTTTTGTTTATTTTCACCATTCTTTACCTGGGCATTCACTGGATCATCGACATCCCTCTTGGGATGCTTGTTGGCGCCGTTGGAGCCCTTTTCATCCATCATCTTCAACCACGACTACGCAATGATCACGGAGGATTTTTCAAAGGATTTACCACTCAAAAAGTTCGCAAACACATCTTGGTCGAAGGCGTGGTAACGCTGGCGATGGTGACCCTGATCATTATGGCCGTCAATGTTCAAAGCAGCACCGTAGGCGATCGTGTGTCCTATCAGTTGGGTCCAGAAGATTCAACATTCGAAATCATTCAGAAATTCGATCCTGGTGAAAGCGTGGATACAACGGTAACCAACCTCCACCAAGACATCACCATTGAAGTGGTGGTGGTCATTGTTGAATCGGCAGTACCTGCTATGGAAGAGGGGAGCATCGATTGGTCGATCATGAAAACCTTGGGCGAATACTACACCGTCGCCCCTAATTCGACGCTGGCATTGGAAGTTGACTCACCCAAGGTCTACACGCTCGTCGTCATGCATAACCCAAGCACTGTCGAAGAGGATGTCGTCCAAGTACGAGTGCTCAATGACTACCATCAAGACGTCATGTGGATGGCCCTGCTTCTTTCCCTGCCATCGCTTTGGATCACTGGTTTCGTATTCCATCGACTCAAGAGGCTCAACAATTCTGGTCGCAGTTGGATTGATTCTACACCGTCACACGTATGGGAAAGCGAATAATCCTCCATGGTGTGTGTTATGAGGGCGTGGTCCCTCCAATGAGCATGACCGGCACGGAAGATCTGTCCAAAACGGTCAACGAATTGCTTGACAGTCCGGGCGGAGTTCTGCTGCTCGACATCAAAACACACCTCAGGAAACGGTTTCGGTTGCTTGCGTTCATCTTTGGAGCGGTTTTTGTTGCCTGCTTTCCATTGACATCTACGTTCATTTCTTGGCTGATTGCAGAGCATCGATTGCCAGCAGATGTGAACATCATCGTCATCACACCGGTTGAATTCATTTTACTTCAGGTCAAATTAGCGGCGTATTGCGCCGCATTTGCCGTTGTGTCAATCATGATGGTTGAAGGTGCCTGGCGAGGCAGTAAGAATCCAGCTCTCACCATGCGATTAGCAGAACTCAAAGCAAGTGCACCCAAGCCAACGCGTGCCTCTGTAGGCACGCTTATTGCGATTATTGTGCTTGGTGGATTGGGCATCAGTTATGCTTGGAACCTCCTCACACCAATGCTCCTCGAATACCTAACCAACGACGCTCAAAGTGCGGGTTTGTCCACTGAATGGCGGTTGTCCAGTTATGTTGGATTCATAGCCAACCTAGCGGTTGCCTCGGCCGTTGGCTTCCAAGCACCCGTAGCGACACTGCTTGTGCTGCGTCTCAAGGTGGTATCACGAGAAGACGTACGAGGTTATCGGCGCCACATTTGGTTCACAGCTTTTGTGCTCGGAGCCTTCCTTTCTCCACCAGATCCATTGTCACTCTTCCTTGTGGCGATGCCGGTGATTATTTTGTTTGAAGTCGCTCTCGTTGTTGATGCCATCACGAGAAGGAACACAGATTAGGCACGTAAAGCACCCGGTAAATCATCCAACGGCAAAGGCATGTTCCCCGGCGTTTGTTGATTCGATAATCCATGGAAATCTGAACCACATGTCGACTTCAAACCATGGTCTCGAACAGACAACAAGAGTTCATGTCGATACGAATCTGGATGGCTGCGATGGAAGCACTCAATCGCATCGACCCCCGCATTTTTACAATATTCAACGAGTGATTGAACTGGGACACCGTAGTAGATTGGGTGAGCAAGAGAAGTAATTCCACCACACGCATGAACGGCGGCTGTGGCTTCTTTGATCGTCGGTTTCTCCCGGGTGATCGAAAGTGGACGGCCATCACCGAGCCACTTGTCAAAGGCTTCTTGGCGAGTTTCGACATAACCAAGCGCAACGAACTCGTCTGCCAAATGCGGCCGTCCGACCGAACCGTCTGCTCTTGCCAGTACCGATTCCAGTTTTACATCAAGGCCGTGCTCATTTGCTAAAGCAACCATTCGAGCCATCCTTGGCCCACGGCTTTCGCCCAAAGGGGCGAGCCATGCTTCGAAATCAATCCGTTGTTGACCGGTCACAGAAGTGAGTGGGAAATAGGCCAGCAGGTGCCAAGATGCAGGTGCTCGATCTCGCTCCCATCTCGCCATCTCCAAATCGTCGATTGGCAAACCTGGTTCGCAGGTGATTTCAACACCCGGGATGAAATTCATCCCTGATTTTGTAGCAGCTCGCTCTGCTTCAACCCAACCAGCAATAGTATCGTGGTCGGTCAACGACCAGTGTTTGACGCCCTCTGAAGCCATCAATTGTGCTACGGTTTCAACGGAGTGTTCACCATCACTGTTGGTCGAATGACTGTGCAAATCAAACAGGTCCGACCACATGGTGTCACCAAAGCGCCAACACCTATTGACCTTCCTTTCGCTCAAAATAAGTCATCGAGGTCAGGTAGGTCAGGTGTTGAAGGGGTTGTTGGCAACTCAGGCAAAGCTGGTAAAGAAGGCACTGAAGGCACCTCTGAGGCATTGGATAATGCAGGCTCGGGGAGTGAACCAGAACCAGATGTGGCATCATTCAACAAGTCCGACAAATCCGGCATGGAGGGAACCGTCGATGTTTGAACCACTTCGTTGGAGGGGGCTTCCACCAAATCCTCAGATGGGAGTGGGACATTTTCGATGGGTGTTCGTTGGTGTGATGAGGCCATTGACCCGACGGCTTGCGTGAATGGACGATCTTGGGCGGTTGCTGTATGTGGTGCTGGATTTTGCGAAGCCATTGCTGCAGCCGTCGCACCAAATTCACCGGAAGTAAGTGAATCCAGAGCATTGGACACATCGGGTGAAGTTTCCACGGCTTGTGGTTCTACAGGAGCGACTTCGTAGACAGCAGAACGATCTGCTTGCGGATGGGGTTCAGAAGATTGAAAGGAAGCAGGTTGTTCGGAATCA
>DUIP01000179.1:3580-9221 GCA_013330285.1 Candidatus Poseidoniaceae archaeon | reverse complement strand
TTGGTGTGAAATGAAACACTTGGTGAAAGGTAAGGCCAAAAAACATTCTTTGATAAACCAAATTTTACCCCCGTGGTTCATGGAATCGTCGACAGACACCTCATTGTTCGAAGGACGGTTCTTCTTCAACATGGGTGGCTTCACCCATGATCACCGAAAGAAAGTGCTTGTTTTCGGACTGATTGCTTGTTTTGGCATGGCTTCACTGATTGCTATGGGTCCTGACTGGGCAGAGGCATGGGGTGAGGGCGACCTCGAATCTGTTGATGCGTTAGCCATCAGGGACAATGCGTTCGGTGCCGAAGATGCCAATGCAGACAGCACGCAAGGATTCGTGTTTTTAGTCCATCATTCAACCCTGAATGATTCTTCTGAAGTATGGCAACAGGAAGTGATTGATGCGCTTGCTGTTTTTGCTGGATTACCAGATGTTTCAATCGAGTATTCATGGGAATCAGAAGGTGATGGGCGCAGTGAAGTAACCGCCCAACGCGATGATGGTTTCTGGGCTCAGAATCGAGTGGTGATGGATCTCACAAGAAAAGATGCCAAAGCGTTGTATGGTGAACATGAAGAGTCCATTGAAATTGATGATTCGTTCGATTCTTGGCGAACGGATGGCATGGCGATTGAGTACACATTTGATGACCGCATCAAGGAAGATTTGGTCAAAGCCGAAATCGTTTCAGGCCCTCTTTCGTTGATTATCCTCGCCATTGTGTTTGGTACCCTCTTGGCCGCACTCTTGCCAGTTGGCGTTGGCATCCTCACGGTGCTATCAGCGATGGGTGTAACCATTTGGCTTTCCAACGTCACCGATGTGACACAATACGCAGTCAACATCATCACATTGATTGGAATCGGCGTTTCTATAGATTATTCTCTTTTCATGGTCAATCGATTCCGGGAGGAAATTGCGCGCCATCCCGATGACATTCGAACCGCTACTGCAATGAGCGTGGCAACCGCCGGAAAGGCGGTCTTCTTCAGCGGAATTACCGTCGCCATTGGCCTCATGGGCATGTTGTTCTTTGCCAACACAAGCCTGCCAAGTTTGGGCATTGGTGGTACCTTGGCTGTCACCATCGCCATGATTTACTCGCTGGTTGTCTTGCCAGCCGCCCTCGCTATGCTTGGGCCGAAAATTAATTCTGGATGGAAGCTACCGTTCTCCTTCAAAATTGAAACCAAAGACGATGGAGAAGGCGTCTGGGCCAGAATTGCAAACACGGTGATGGACCGGCCTTGGGCGGTGCTCATTCCAACCCTCATCATCCTTCTTGGCGCAGGTCTCCCGTTCTTCCAGGCAGAGTTTTCGCTTGCTAATCGGGATGCATTACCTCCAGATGACGAATCGCGGCTTGGGCTTGATCGCATTGACGAAATTTGGCCAAAGAGCACCTCCAATGCAGCATTGGTAGTCATCGATTTCGATGGTGAAGACCCGCTTAACGAGTCGAACCTCCGAGCCATGCACCAATGGATGGTCACTCATATCGAAGATGAACGAATCACCGAAGCGTTTGGTTATGCTCTTCCACAAATGGGTATGAATGAATCCAGCGTTGTGCAATACTGGACCACGCCAGATGAGTACCTTACACCGGAGCAAATCGCAACGAGAGACTACCTTCGAGACCAGTTTGTTTCAAACAACGTGACCTATGTTGTGTTCGCTATTGACGGGCCAAGCACCAGCGTCGAGAGCCACGAATTTGTCGCCGATCTGAGAGAGGAGCGCAACGATTTCATTGATACACTGATCAGTGGTGATGATGCATCGCTCAATGTGGCAGGATTTGCGGCCTACAGCCTTGATACCCTTTGGGCCATTCAAGACAACCTTCCGATCGCTCTTGCGTTCATCTTGGTTGCAACCATCGTGCTCATCTTCATCCAAGTGCGAAGCGTGATCATACCAATCAAAGCCATCATCATGAACATCCTCTCCATTTCTGCTTCGTTTGGAATGCTCGTGTTTGTGTTCCAGTGGGGATATGGTTCGGAATTACTGAACTTCACCCCTCAGCCAATTGAAGCGACGAATCCTGTCATCATGTTCTGTATCGTCTTTGGTTTATCGATGGACTATGAAGTGCTGATGCTCTCTAGAATTCACGAAGAATGGGAACGAACCGGCGACAATACGCTTGCTGTCGCCAATGGGTTGCAGAAGACGGGTCGTTTGATCACCGGCGCAGCAGCAATCATGGTGGTCGTGTTCAGTGCGTTTGGCCTTTCCTCAATTATCATCTTGAAGCAAATCGGTCTCGGTCTTGCCTTGGCAATTCTTCTCGATGCAACCGTTGTTCGTGCCCTCGTTGTGCCTGCAACAATGCGATTGATGGGCGAGTGGAATTGGTGGTCGCCAAAGTGGTTGGACAACATTTTCCCAACAGCAAAACCTCACGAACATAGCAACGGTCAAGAATCAGATTGAGGGTTCCGCAGTATGGCTGACCCATCGGATGCTTTCGTCTTGCCTCGAACAGGGCGCACCTTGCGCAACAGAAGCGTCCTTGCTGCCATGACCAACAAGCAAAGCCATGATGATGGCACCCTCTCGGATGAGGAAATTCACTGGCTGACAATGCGGGCTCAAGGAGGGTTTGGCATTGTGACCACAGCTGCTGCGAACGTTACGGAAACCGGGCGTGGTTGGGATGGGGAAATGGGGGTTTGGGGCGATCATCAACTTCCGGGCCTTACCACCATGGCCACTGAACTTCGCTCTCATGGGGCCGTCAGTTTGGTTCAGTTGTTTCACGGGGGCATGCGCGCTCCACAGCGAATCAACGGTGTTCAACCGGTGTCAGCAAGCATCAACACTGAGGCAGGGATGGACGGTTCTACCCGTGAATTGACCAGTGACGAGGTCCACGGAATCGTCGAAGATTTTGCTCAGGCAGCAGCCAGGTGTGAACTCGCAGGTTTTGATGGCGTTGAACTCCATGGTGCTCATTCATACTTGATTTGTCAATTTCTTGGCAAAAAAACCAACCGAAGAACTGACGAATGGGGTGGCTCTTATGATGCACGAAAACGGTTCTTATGGGCCATCATCGATGCAGTACGGGCCGTCACCTCGCCTAATTTTTTGGTGTTTGTACGAATTTCCCCTCTCATTGAAAAGATGGGGATTGAACTCGAGGACAGCCTCCGTCTTGCTCAAGATTTGGCTACCGTTGATGTCGATGGCCTCCATATTTCATGTTGGGATGTCTTCCAATCGGTCGATGATGACGACGAGAGGTTGATGACCAAACGGTTCGCAGATGCGCTTCCAGATGGATTTCCTCTCATTTCCACAGGTGCAGTGTGGTCGGCACATGATGCTCAATTCGTTCTTGATGAGGGGGCAGATCTCGTTGGTGTAGCGAGGGTTGCGATTGGTCATTTTGATTGGGCAAATCGCGTTTCAGATTCAGCCTATGACCCGCAACGTCAACCGTTTTCCGCTCAACATCTTGCAACCCAAGGGCTTTCTCCTGTGTTCATTGATTACATGCGGCGTTGGAAAAACTTCGTTGTTTGAGGGCAATGAACGTGCACCTGATTAGGCGCCAAGCCCGAATGCAATTGAAACATCGGTGGTCAAGAGTTGATCCTCATAAGCCGACCGTTCGTTTTCGCTCATATCGCCGCAAGCAAGAGCAACATCGAGAACTTCCTTGACCGCTTCGGGATGATATTGAACGGTATAGATTGGGCGAGAGGGGTGTTGACATGCTGCAATTTTGCAGTGAGCAGCTGAGGCTACAACCTCCAATTCACCGGCATCAACCACATGTTCTTGATGTGCGAATGAAGCAAAAACGGTAGAACCGTCAGAACCCTTCACTTCACCCACAAAATGTGAATCTTCAGTCGAACGGATGATGCGGCCACCGAAGGCATGGGCGATGATTTGGTGGCCGAAACATATTCCATACATTGGAACTTCAGCACTTCGAACCAAGGCCACCACATCGTCCATCCACGCTTCCCACATCGTCACATTTCGTCGGGACCCAGTCACAACAATGGCATCTGCTTCCACAGGGTTTTCGACGACGATTCCATAGCCATAATCAAGGCGTTGATCGGTATGTGGCGACCAAAGAAAGACCTCATCAGCGGCAAAATGATTGATAATTTCCTGAACTCCAGCACGTCCAAAAGCCTCCCGCTCGGCTAAGAGATCGACAACCAGCAGTCGCATGTTTTTCTCAGGGGATGATATGCATTGAACTTTATCGATGCTTAGAAATCAATAACTGCTAAAGGTTTATTCTTCATTTGCACACGTCGTAACTATGGTGGAATTACATTGTCCCCATTGTGAAGAGATAATTTCTCTTGATGATGATGCCATGGGTGAATTTGTCTGTCCTTATTGCGATGGTGAATTTGAATGGGGTTTGGATTCAGATGAAGAAGTAGACGATGCCCTCTCATACAGTGATTCACAATCAGGGGGTATTGGCCATTGGATCATGACGACGTTGCAGGCAGCGCTTGCCGGTTCCCTCTTCATCACAGGTATCGTTCTCGTGAGCCTCAGCATTGCTGGATTCGGATTAAGTTCATCTGCTTGGGAGGTGGTAGCGTCCGAACCTTCAGGAGATAGTGCAAGCAATATTGGTGTACCAATTGTCATGCTTGCTATCTTGGTAGGTTTTCTGATCTCAGGTACAGCTGGCCTGTTGGGTTTGATTGCTTTACTCACTGGACTAAGCCAAGTCCTTTTCGGTTTTCGGAAAAATTGAGGCCATTCGTTTGATACGATTGAGAATAGAGATTTAGGCTCGATCAATCGTCATATTTGGTCCACGATCCACCCGACTCTGGTCGAGTAAACCACGTACCTGATCCTTTCGGATGTTCCACCCACTCATAGCCTTGCTCAACGACACCAACGGAATTGAGGGGCGGTGTGTCGTCGAATCCGAGGCTGATTTCGTCAAACGCTTTCTCTTCATCGAACTTGTCCAGTAGGTCAATGCCGGTTCCACCTGGCCTAGAAAGGATTGCCAAAAGCATACCAATTGTCATGGTAAGCAACGAAACAATCTGTGTGTTCTTGTAGAGATTACAATTGTCATTGTCGTTGATAATGCACTCTAAACGTAAATCCCCAGAGAAGGAAAAGAATGGAATTGAAAGAACAATTAGAAATAATCCGACAGAGAATCGAAGGTCTCGCATGTACCTTCCCTTGTCTTGGAGATTATTGAGGTATCTATTTATCTACAGGTTCAATTTTATTCTTGACTTCGACAATAATCTGTACATATCCCCACAGTCCTGCCTTTTAGTGCGCCCTTTTTTGTTAAAATTTCAGTTGTTACACTGAAGTATAGCCAAGAGAAGTGAACCCGCATGGTTGGTAAGTCTGTCATCTTGAGTTACCGAAGGTTTGGTTAATTCAACACCCATCAGCAGCCATGGCCGACCCACTCTTCAGCCCTGATGGAAAATGGATGTGGTCGGGCACTGAATGGATTCCAGCGCCACCTGATTCAGGTCAGCAGCACATCACGATGCAAGATTCTGTGATTGGCGGCGATGTCGTTTCCAACACCACCATTCACAACGATCCAACGGCGGTAACAGAGGCAGTCATCACTGCACTCCAGCACATGGGGGTTCTTTCCAGTGT
>DUIP01000179.1:0-3165 GCA_013330285.1 Candidatus Poseidoniaceae archaeon | reverse complement strand
AATGGGCGATGGCTCAATCGATGTAAAGTTGTAGATATTAATGATGATGGGACGTACAAAATCGAGGTCAGTTACGACGAAATCGTCCAAACAAAATACGCCGTGGTCATTGGAACTTCGCCCGGAACCATACGTCCTGCTTCGGCCCCGTTCCATGTGGGCGATCGAGTTTTTGTCAATTGGAAGAATTATGGCCACTATTATGCAGGGCGGTTGGCCAAAGAGCATCCCGATGGTACATTTTTGATTCATTTTGAAGACGGTGATGTCGAAGACAATGTCGGATGGGAGCGTATTGAACCACTCGATGAATCATCACAAACCGTTCAAGATTACATTGTGCACGATACTGAGGCCGAAAACGAATTGATCGAAGCGTTCGAAGTCTTTGACACCAACAAGACTGGCACCATTTCGGCCAAAGAATACTTGCGAATCCTTACCGAAATTGGAGATGATCCGATTTCAACTTCTGATGTCCTTCAAGAGTTTGCCGAACTTGGTATTACAATGGATTCAGAAATAGATTACAAAGCACTTGCGAAGTTTATGGTGGCCTCCGAAAACAGTGGTTCGGCCACTCCAGTAAAACCAGAAGTGGTCATCAGGGATGCCCATGTTGATGGGACTATTTTACGAGGCTTTGCCTATGATCATCCCAAACTCGGTGAAGGGCCTGTTCGTACTTCGGAGATTCGTTCGATTACCTATGATGCACGTGCTACTGCCCGAGTGGAGACCAAGAACACCATCTATGTTGTTGGCCCGACGGGATGGACGGTTCGGCCTACCGATCATCCATTCAACAACCCCTATTCCATTGGTCAAAAAGTCAAGGTGGAATGGGATGGTTCATGGTGGGACGGAGAAATCAACGACATCAAAGGTGACCAATATCACATTACCTACGTTGGGTTTTCCTCCAGTTGGGATGAGTGGGTCGGCGCTTCAAGGCTTCAAGAACAATGATTCCTGCCCGCCTTCGATTCCGCGTGCGTTTGTCATGCGAGTTGCAAAAGGAGCATTGCGAACCGGTATGAGGATGAAGTGATGTTTGACCCACACAACGTTGTGGTTAAGCAGCTGCAGGGAGTCCATTCATCCATTGCTGGAATTCATCACGGATTTGAGCAATTGCTTCCTTGCTTGCTTTGATTTCTTTTTTGAGGTCAATGCACATGCTCTTCCGGCTTTTGCTTGAGACCCCAGCCTTGTTCTTCTTTGCCTCTTTCAAAGCCTTCCTGTGAGCATCAAGTTCAGAGTAACCAGTTCGAAGTCGCTCAACAAAACCGAGAGCATTTTCCTTCTGTTCATCATTTGCCAACTTCAGACTCTGCTCGTAGGCTGTCTTCATCTTTCGACTTTCAATGGTTTTGTCTGGTATTTTGTGAAGTCCACTTGTCATCTTGATGAATGAGAATCCTTTGATCCACCACTTGGTTGGGTCCCAATGATGCCACTTGTGCCCATTGCGGTAATCTGCTTGGAAGGTGTGATGGAAGTTGTGATACCCTTCTCCATAGGTCAAGAGAGAAAGGAAGGGCGAGTCCCTTGAAGTGTTGGCTGTGGAATAGGGTTGAGTGCCCCATGTGTGGGCTGCAGAGTTGATGAGGAAGGTGGCGTGGTGAACAATGACGACTCGGAACAATCCACCCCAGATGAAACCACCCATAAACCCGGCAAGGCCACCGAGGAAGAACCATCCTGCCATGCCTGGAAGGACCATGCCGACGAGGAATCCTATCAGGAAGATGTGTCGGTCTTGGAAAGCAAGAATTGGATCTGCTTGAAGGTCGTCGACCTTTTCTACTCGCTCTTCTTCTTGAGCGACCATCACCCATCCGATATGGGCCCAGAAAAAGCCCTTGAGGACCGAATAAGGATCGTCATCGGTATCTGTGACGAGGTGGTGACGTCGGTGATCGCTGCACCACTTGATGGCGGAGTTTTGGAAAGCCCCAGCACCGAAGAGGGCGTAGAACAGTCGCAACGGCCAAGCAGCTTTGTGGGTGCGGTGGGAGAACAAACGGTGGTAGCCAGCGGTGATTGAAAGACCGCATGCAATGTACATGAATCCAAAAATCCCCAATTCGACTCCAGAGACACCATAATTCATCGAATACCAGACCATGCCGATAGCGGCAAGGATTGGGATTCCCGTCAGAAACGAGGCATTGACGAGGTCAAGTTCCCAGCGTGGGCCTTCTTGCGTCTGCGTCTCCATGCAAAAACGCCCACGCCGCACCTTTTTGAGGCTGCCTACTTAGTGACTCCAGAAACGCTTAGTTGGTTATGGCCCATCAGGTGTTCAAAACTACAGTGGCTATGTCTACCAAAGGCCGGTAACATAAGCCAAAAGATAGACAAAGAAACTGAAATACGCCGCATAAAGCAATCCGTACATCCGCCTCCAATTTCGTTGATCGACCAGGGCAAAATATGCATAGAAGAGAATCAGCGTCTGAAAACAAAGGATTGCCACCCGGGGCAGATGATACCCCGGCGGGTCCGGAGGGCACCCCTCTGAACCTGGGAAACCAAAAGAAAGACATCCGTTCTTCGCTTGATTGAAGTATTCCCAAATTGAAATCGGAAGCGATAAAAATGTTCCAATAACGAAGGAGTTGGAAAATTCAGAACCGAGTTTTACCATGGCTATCAATGCACCAATCAACATCAATGGGGACATCAAACAAACGATGACTGGTAGGGCTTCGAGCACTTCAAGGTCGGAATAAAGTGCGATTCCTGTAAGTAAGGGGAGGATGGATGCTGGTAAAGCAATGATGAGGTGCCGTTTGTTCTCGATGAGTTCAATGGGTGTCAGGTTTAGACTGTCTTTTTCGTGATCGGCTTGGAATTGCTCCCATTTCGCATTGGTTTTCGAACCGTTATGCGCTCCATTATCCGTTTTTCTCATTTGGTTCAGGCTGTGTCAGTTCGTACATAAATAGTGCTCCGGACGAATCTATCAGTTCAGTATTCGATGCAATCAACAAAGGTGATTGGATTTGGTTTCGTTGATGCGCACGGTCCACTCACGTTGGATGAAAAATCATTGAGAGTGGACGTGCCGAGCCTACAAAAGTAGCATTAGGTCGTAGTTCTTTTGTGGCTCAACCGCCAACTGAGCCAATATAATTCGTCTCTGGTGGACGTGCCGAG
>DUIP01000031.1:7022-7472 GCA_013330285.1 Candidatus Poseidoniaceae archaeon | reverse complement strand
AAGGGCGCAGAGAAGTTGCGACCTTCGCTCAAGGCCAACCTCAACCGTGGCAAGTGAGCATAACGCTGCTTTGCACTCGAGCAACCAATCGCTGTTGTTCGCATCCTTTTCGGGTTTGATTTATTGCCCGTCGACTTCTCGGAAGTGTGAGGGACAACCATGGTTCAAGGCGAAGACACCGTTTCCCGCTTGACCGGGCTCGAGGTCTTCCTTCCAGATGGGCGAAGGCTTGGTGTTGTTCACGATGCAGTGGTCGATGCCAACGGAATGCAATGCACCCACCTCTTTGTTCGTGATCCTGATGAAGCGCTTGTTGAAGGTTCAGTCCATGTGGCTATTCCATGGCGCTGGATTCGAGCCATTGACCAAATCGTTTTGCTGCGTTGGTTCCCGCCAACACCAATTCCATTGAATGCATGAGGTGGTGATGCAGGTGGAACTTCACATCCT
>DUIP01000031.1:2073-6591 GCA_013330285.1 Candidatus Poseidoniaceae archaeon | reverse complement strand
CAGACTCGATATGCGGAGCATCGAAAGCGATTGAAAAGCCAAAAACCCCCCTCATCACTTAAGGCAGCAAAAATCGATGTCGTGTGCCTCACCCATGGCCATTTAGATCACACATGGGGTTTGTTGCCTTGGTTGCAAACGATGGCTCTCGACCGCCGAACAAATCCGTTGTTAATCATCGGTCCAACCTCGGCAGAAACTTTGGCCGCCCTCATAGGTGGCCAACCAATTCCCGATACAGCACCCCCTGCAGAACTCGCTCGACAAATGCAGTCCTGGCATAGCCTCGGTGCCACAAGCCAAGGGTTAGGCTACGAAGTACGCTGGATCCTTGGTGATGTTCAGTCTGATTCATGGGTTGAACTGAATCCCGACACAGGTGAAACCTCGCCTCTGTCCGTGATGCCACAACCCAAGGGGTGGAAACAGGTACGTTTGGTCCCCTTGTCCACAGAGCATTCCGTTCCTTCGTGTGCTTGGATGTTTGAATCAAAGGAGAAATCTGGCAAGTTCAATCGCATGAAAGCAGCGGAGTTACGTCTGACAACAGAACAGCAAACGGAATTAGGACAGGGTCGTGATGTGAGCCTTCCGGATGGTACTGTGTTGGAGGCTTCTTCCTTCCGAGGGGCATCAATACGGCCTCGTCGAGTCGTTGTCTCAGGCGATACAGCGGAACAAGCACCGGGGATCGTCGCCTTGGATGGCGTAGATCTCTTGGTCCATGAGGCAACCTTCCTCGAAGACACCCAAGACCACGCTACAGAACACTTGCATTCGACGGCCACAGGCGCTGTTCGGACCGCACTTGCGTGTGGCGCTAAGCACCTTGTCCTCACTCATTTCAGTGCCCGGATCAAAGACGGTAGCGTCCCACTGGCAGAAGCAAATGGCATCATTGACGGGGCTCAACTGGACATCACGCTTGCTCATGATGGCGATCGAGTGCTGCTTCATGACAATGGGGATGTGAGTCACCATACATGGACCGGAAACGACTGGGCTGCGTGAAACATTCTTCCACATCATTCAAGTGGGCGATGAACAACAGCAAAGCATGCGTTCCTGTGTTGCGGCGGTTTTGCTGTTTGTCATGCTCATGGTCCCGCCATCAGCTGTGGCGGACGCAGGCCGCGCTGCTCCAGGCTGCACGGAGACAACGGCTGCTGCATTTTCAAGTTCGGATGCCATTGCAGGTGGTTCATGCGTCAAAGTCTCGCTCGGTGTGCTCATACCGGGGGATGTCTTCGATATCAGCATCAACATCATCGACGATGCCATGGATGTTCTCGTCTTCGATCAAAACACAATTCAGCCATATGATTTGGGCCAATCCTACCGCTCATCATACGAACAAATCCCATCGACAGAATCCGCACTCGGGTCCTATTCATTCCATTGGAAGGTTCCAGCATCCATCAATCAGAAGACATGGTACATCGTTTTCGACAACCTCGACCACGATGGCGACCAAGGCATGGGTGATTTGGGCGGCAATGACAGCCGAGCAAGTTTGAATGTGGAGGCCATCGATGAAGCCTATTGGACGCCATATCATGATTTGATTGGTGTCCCGTCAAACGATTACCAGACCTTGCTCTCAGGTGATGACTTACGATTGGATGCCGGCACCACTGTTGTGGTCACAGCATGGTCGCTTGAATCCCAAGGCGACGTCTACCTCCAAACTCAGAACATGAACGACTTGTACACTTCGGGTGGTGTGGGAACGCTTTCCATCACTGGTGCATCTCTCCAGTCAATCGAAGGTTCGGCATCGTTCTCTTGGATTGTTCCCAACGAATTGGATGGAGAAGCGTTGATTCTTGTTGCGGACAACACCGACACCCCCGTGGGTGGTGCCAACGGAGATCAGCCTCTACGTATGACCGTTCGAGTGGAATTGTCACCCACCCTTAACCCGGTCTTTTCCAGCGATGCAGATGGTTCGACAACCGTTGGTACAACCGTGAACTTTGACGCATCAGCAACCCCAAACCGCTTGAGTCAGATTGATGCTCTGCAGTGGGATTTTGATTCAAATGTTGATTCGGATAACGATGGGACTGCAAATAACGACGCTGATGCGACGGGCTTCACTGCTCAAGCATCATGGCCAACGCCTGGGGAGCGAACGGTTACCTTGTGGGTGACTTCGCCGACTGGACAGATGGCATCATCAACAACAACGCTTGCTGTCAATGACGTGGTTGACCCTGTTGCCCGAATTGGAGGAAATGGCCAACCGGTTGCAGATGGCTGGCGTTTACTGGTCAACGATGCATTGATTCTCAATTGCGACAGCAGCAGCGACGATCACCTTGTTTCAGCATGCGCTTGGAACCTTGATGGCGCTCCGTTTGGACAAAACAATTCGATTCTTCTTTCCTGGTCTTCCATTGGTACGCATGAGGTCGTACTCACTGTGACGGATGCCTCTGGAAATACCAATGCAACCTCAACAAAGGTCGTGGTGATTGACAACACGTTACCAGTCTTGCAACAAACATCGCTCAATGTTCTCCCTTCGAGTGGAATGATCGATAAAGCCGTAACGTGTATCGTTGAAGCCAATGACCCATTTGATGGTTCATCGATTCTTCGTTACCATTGGGACCTCAACCCCGACTTGGACAGCGATGGCAATGGTGATGCGAGGGATGACCCGGACCGGATCGGCAGTCAGGCAGATCTCACGTTCAAACAACCAGGGACCTACACTGTCGTTGTCACCGTCTTTGATCCATCCAACAACTCAGACAGCCATGCATTTACCCTCAACATTGGCGAGCCAACAGAGGAAGGTAATATCGCAGGAATCCTGCTGATCGTCTTGTTCATTGGCACCTTAACCATGGGCATCGCCCTTGTTGGCCATCGACGTTGGCAACACGGTGTTGCGGTTGAACTTCTCGTCGGCAGAGGGTTATCGGTTCTAGAAGCCAAAGCACACATTGCCAATGTCGTGGATTCTCGCAAGACCCCGCTCTTCGCTTCAGCAACGATTCTTGCCGGTCTTGATGTTGGCGAAGTGACGCCAGCAGCCGTTCAAGAGGAACAAGCCAAAGCAGCTGAACTGGAGGCGATTTACGGTTCAAGCAATACAATGCAAACCACCTCAGCCTTCGCACCACCATCGGCTAACCCATCCATCAGTATGGGTTCTCAAGCCGCGGCTGCAGACGCCATGGCGTTATTTGCAGATGATGGCGTGAACAACGAGCCAGATGCACCACTTCAAACAGAAATACCGCACGATCTCATGCCGGCAGAGGCACCGCAAACGGTGGTAAAAAGTGGTGGCGTACAACTGCCAGACAACGTCGCAGCGACACCCCCTCCATCTGCTTCGGCCCCTGCACCACAGCCACAAGAACCAACGCCGGCCTTACCCGCGCCTACGCCCGAAACAGAGGGTAGGACAAGATCGATTCCATGTTCCGCCTGTGGCACCACATTCTCCGTCAATTTACCTCAAGGAATTAGCCAAGCTGTTGTGGCATGTCCAGCATGTAACATGGACCATGTTGTTGAAGCATGACCACGATGAATCTCCCATGAAATCCATGCACGAAGGGGATGGGTTCTCATAGTGGCATTGCTTCCTTGATGCATGGATGAGGTTGCCGTTCGTGTTGTACGGGCAGGTTTGCCTCAGAAAAGGGACCCAAGGCGCATGGCTGTGTTCCTCGTTGTCTTGATGTTCGCCTCCATCGCCCAACCGGTTCAAGGCGACCTCTCTGTGACACGCGATGACTTCGGAGTGCTTGATGCGCTTGAAGAAACCCTCAATGCACGAACGCAAAGTGGTGAAGGGGAATTGGCAACCCAAGCCGCTCTCACTGCATTGAATGATGTTGATTCCAGCGCTCGTTCAGTTGGGCCGAACGATGCATTGACTGAAGCGAGTGCCTATCTTGACAATGTCACCTTGAGGGACAGTTCCTCGTTTGAAGTGGACCATCCGCGTCCTTACGAGTTCTTGATCGACACCTCAACACAACCCGATGGCTGGCCCTACAACCTGTTTGAGACGCTGTTTTCAGTCAACTCTCTGGGTCTCGACAATCTTCTCGGGATTGGCATCAACACGTATGCAATCTACGTAAATTTCTCATCTCGCAACAACGGACCCTCCTTCGAAGCATGGCAAAATGGGACCTTTACCGGTGAGATTCTCGTCGGCACAGATCTTGTGCTTTTCAACAACTACATCGACATTGACGGTGATGGTGGCGATGATTTGTCAGTTGGATTAACCATTCAAGGATTGATCACTCAAGACGATGGATTTGGATTGGAATTCGGTGATTGCATTGTGACGCCGAGTCCGGCGCCCGGAGTGCCGGCAGTAACGGTTCCTTGCATTGAGGAGTTATGGGTGAGGCCAACCTTCCAATGGGCGGTGACTGCGCTTGATCAAAACGATCCACTTTGGGATGATTTGGCAAATTTAGAAGTCAGTTTGATGAAAGGGCTTGCGTTTGATGTGACCCTTGAAGACTCAGAGTCCTACGC
>DUIP01000031.1:0-1674 GCA_013330285.1 Candidatus Poseidoniaceae archaeon | reverse complement strand
CAGAAAATGACATTTTCAGTGAACGCCTTGGTGACCAACACCTTCGAATTCTTAGCAGGACTGTTTGGAGGGACGATCACTCCATCGGACTTGAGCCTCACTTCCATCTCAGCACCGTATGCCATCCGTGTCTCCAACCCAGATGCTCCTGGCGATGACCGGCAAACCGATTGTGAGGATGAATCCTACTTCGATCCAATCGCGGATCATCTTGCAAAGAGCGACGAACACAAATGTGGTCTGGGCGTCGGGGTCGGGTTCATTCGGTTTGACGGGTATGGAAGCGGCACTTCTGCCCCGGTGTTGGAAATGGCCTACATCGATGTAGGCTTCCATCCTGAAAAGGGCGAAACCCGCCTTCCTGAAGAGGTTGACATCACCCTACGAAACGATAACCTCGGCCAGAACACCTTTGACACGGTGGAGATTTTCTCCGATGTCGGCGTTGATCTCTTCCTGCATTACTTCGAGGATCGTTCAAACACGCCCGAGGGTGACAATCCCTTCGGCAACACAACCGACTCACGAAGTTGGGTACGAGGTCTTCCATCTGGAACCATGCCGACAGAAGAAATTGCAGCAATTTTCACAATGATTGGAGAGGCACCTGGCAGTCAAGACTTCCCAGGCGACATCCCTGAACGTCTTTCGTTAATCATTGCCATCAAGAACTTCACAGGCGATTCAACCACCAACGTCAACGATCCTACGCTACCAGTCAACCCGGCGGAACCACCGAACACGCTGATTTTGATTGCGGGCACCGAATCGATTGACCGATTGGAATACAAGTCCACATTCAAACGCGGTGGCTACGAATCAGACCGCTCCTCGCTGTTCATGCAAATCGACAATGTGCCCAAGGTCATTATTGTGGAAGGAAGTTTCATGATCCCTGAAAGCGGGCTGAGCAGGGTCAACTTTGACAATCCCAATTTGAACACCATCGCGCAAATTTTCGACAATGCACTTCTGACAATCATCGAGGTCATCCTTGACGTGGGAGACATCGTGAACGGCTTGCCCGAGGCCATTGTTGGTACGGCTGGTTCCGAGGGAGGCGCTGTCGGTTTACACTGCCGAACTCAAGTCCGAAACACGCTGGCTGATTCAGTTCGAGAACCAATGCCAATTGGTCAAGTGACCTTCTCCATTTCAAGCACAGACAACCCCTGGTTGCCCGAAATTGATCACATCCTCCTGTCTGAAGACACCGAGGCAGCAACGGTGAATGGAAGACTTGGTCCAGTTGATCCACTCGTTCCAGTGGCGATGAGTGCGAGAATTGGGGGCATTACGGATGTCGAACATTCCTATGACCCCGTCAACGATGTACGCCAAATGGAATTACGAGGCCTCGAAGGCGGACCGTTACTGATTGGCCACATGAAACACATAGATGGCGATTTGGAAAACGCAACCCGTCAATCCGCTACTGTTTCAAACCGCCCAAGCACATTCAACCTCACCCAGACTTCCGAAGCGATGACCTACTCGGCAAGCGATCCAATTGGTACCATCACCTACGGCGGTGAAAGTGCAACACAACGCAATGCCATTCGTTTGGAAGGTTTACCAGCTGCGTTTTCATTGGTGCTGGGCGACACTGTAGGTTATGTGGCCAACGAACCAATGGAGCGCATCCAGATTCAGATGACGAACGCCACAACGCCT
>DUIP01000091.1 GCA_013330285.1 Candidatus Poseidoniaceae archaeon | reverse complement strand
CCTTGACCTTGTCCTTGACCTTGTCCGTTAGGAGTTCCGGCTTCGGATTCGCCACCGCCTTCAGTGCCGCCGTCGCCAGCACCTGCGTCAGATTCCGAGAAATCTGGGTCGTAGGCGTCTGGGATACCGTCACCGTCGGAGTCGGAGTATTCACCGTCGTTCGGATCGTTCGGGAACGAGTCAACGTTGTCGGCCTTGCCGTCACCGTCGGTATCGGCGTTGTTCGGGTTGGTACCCGCTGCATACTCTTGGGCGTTGGTCAAGCCATCGCCGTCAGGATCTGCATTTCCGTCGCCACCATTGGTTGGGTTAAGGCCGTTGGAGACTTCCCAACCATCTGGTAGTCCGTCGCCATCGCTGTCTGCATTGTTCATATTGGTGCCTTGGTTCTGTTCCTCGGAGTTGGTGAGACCGTCACCGTCCCAATCGGCGCCACCATCAGATGGGTCGAGTGGGTCAGATCCGTCACCGCTCACTGCAGAAACTGCAGAGAGAGCAAGGAACATTGCAATTAGCACGCTCATTATTTTCTTATTCATGTTTTTCACTTCCTATTTTTTTGGTTGTTTTTACACAGAGAACCCACTGTTCTCTCTTTCCAGACCCTCGGCCCACAGGATGGGCAGAAGGTTCTGGGATTGTGGTGATGCTACGCACTGAATCATGTTGTTTTCCAAGCGCTCAACAAGGGTAAAATTGCGTACTTTAGCATGGCTATTGTAAGCAACGAACTGGCTCGCAGTTCTTTGGTTTAGTCCCTTGTTGTATGTCTTGTCTTGATCCTCCGAATGCATCGTTTTTTCACGGGTCGGTCTTAGGGAACCCAACGTTCCCTCTACATATTGGAACCAACCGACCCTATATCAAAGGCGCGACGCGATGCGTGGGTCAATGTGCATGAACCATTGCGGGTGGCAACAAAATGGATGCACGCATTGAGAGCACGAACCTGGTGACAAGATCGGCTAAGTTTTCATCGGCAAAGGCGTGAAGGCGAGCATCGCCATTTCCTCTCGAAGGTGAAAACAGGTTCAGTGGTTTTGCTTGACGGCTGAGGGCGATTTTTGCGGCCCGGATTGCGTTTGAGCTTGGAAGGCCACCGATCCCATCAAGGCCGCTTCCAAGGAAATGAGCAAGTTTTCCTTGCTTAACTCCGTCTTTTCCTTCCATTGCAAGCATTCCTAGAATGATGAATTGATCACGGGTTGGAGCGTCCCATCTTTGATAATCGCCGGAAAATCTCTGTTCAAGTTTAGAGAAAAAATTAGCGTGTAATTCTGAAAGGTTTTCTTTTCGTGGGGCGTCCACTTTCGTTCTTTTTGTAAGATGGGAATCTTGTGGTAGTATTTCTTTGAAATCTTCCCATTTGTATGCGACTTCAAACCAGTTGGATAGTTTTTCAGAAAAATAAGGATCTGGTCCACGTAAATTCCAAACGCCCCTCTTGATTAATTCAGGAGCGAGTGCTGAAAACCCTTCTGGGTCTTTTTCTGCAAGCGTTTGAAGTGCTTTGAGGTACTTTTGATTGCGCGACTTTTGATGGTCGGCTTCGGCTGACATGGAATCTTCCTGTTTGGAGGTTCCATAATATGGTTTGTTCTTGTTGATTTGTTTCTGGTTCATCATATCCCCTCCAAACGACTCACGTCATAGGAAGATCACATACGGTGTGGGTTTTTTTTCTTATTCATGTTTCACAAAATCGCGTGGCGATGTATGGTTTCTCAAAAACCAAAATTGCCAACTCTATTTTAATTAAATTAAATTTAATTTAATTTTAAGTGCTTCATCATTGACCTATGTGGGCCAATCTTGTCAATCGAATAAGGCTCGTCGATCACAACCCATCCTTGGGACTGATAGAAGGGTATTGCTGCCTCTCTGGCTTGGAGCAGTCCAATTTTAGCTGAGAAATGAGTGATGCTGGCCTGTTCGAGAGCGTTGAGCACTTGACTTGCGTGCCCCTTCCGCTGCGCCTCATCCCTCGTCCCCATTTGGCGGATTTGAATGGCTGGGCGGTTGCTTTCATCAGACAGTGGGCCGAATGCTGGGCATGTTGATGCGCCTGGGCCCGCATGATCGGGCGCTGAACCGTCGCTGTCCTCTGGAATGAGGTGGGCTCGCCCTACAGAGAGCACCTGTTGGCCCCCCTTGATCCATGCATGGATTGCAGATTCGTCATCGGTGAGCAGTTCCGCCCCCCGCTCAAAACCAAGTGGCAATCTTAGCACGTCGAAGCGGCAATCGAAATACGACATCGATGGGGCGCTCGGCGGCAACATGATGGAGGGATTGACGATTTTCATAGGACCGCTTCAAGCACCTGTATTCGACGACCGAATTTAACCCTGTGGAGGTTTTGCGGTCGCGTTGAAATATGACATGTGAATCCGGTAGAACACTGCACGGGTGTCGGAGCGGCTACGTCGGGGATTGCAAATCCTCTTACCTGGGTTCAAATCCCAGCCTGTGCTCTTCTCAAACGAAACAACGCATAGCGTTGAATTTCCGCGCAGTCTTGATATTGAATGGCTCGCTCGTGCAGCCATTGGATGGGCTTGACCTAGACGCGAGGAATCACGATGCCAGAGGTCAACCGCACGTTATCTGATGTTGGGATTGGCTTTGCGGCTTACCTTGCACCCCCGGGCCCTGAAGTGATTCGATTCACCGTAGGTCAACCAGATTTTGATACGCCAATTTCGGTCGTTGAGGCTGCAAAAGACGCTCTAGATCGAGGAGAAACGGCATACACGAGGACTCAAGGATCAGAAGAATTGTGTTCTGCAGTGGCTGAGCATCTCACCGTCCACAACATCGAAGCAGACCCAAACGACGTGGTGATTACACCTGGTTGTAAGCAAGCTGTGCTCTATGGGCTCATGGCGGCATTGGACGCTGGAGACGAGGTGTTACTTCTTTCACCTGCATGGCCGTCCTATGATGGCATGGTGAAAATCACCGGTGCAGTTCCAATCGCAGTTCCGGTTCGCAAGGACAATTACCACCCAAATTTCGAACATCTTGAGGCTGCCATCACTTCCAAAACCAAGGCAATTGTCCTCAATTCACCAAACAACCCAACCGGCGCGGTCTACACCCCTGATGAAATTGAACGGCTTGTTGCGTTTGCTGTCAAGCACGATCTTTGGATCATTGATGACATGATCTATGCCACGCTTGTATGGTCTGACCACCCCTACACTTCCCCTTGCACCATTCCCGGAGGCGCTGAGCGCACCATCACCATCGGAGGTTGGTCCAAGGGATGGGCGATGACTGGATGGCGGCTTGGTTGGATCACAGGGCCAAAACACCTCATGGATGGTGTCAAGAAAATTAACGTCAGTGCAGCAACCCACGTGGCGACGTTCATGATGCCAGCTGCCACGGTTGCCTTGAGCCTTGATGATGAAACGGCCGCTATGGCCGCCTCATTCAAGGAGCGGTGCAATTTGATTCACGGCCTGTTGAGTGAACTTCCCGGTGTTGTCGTACCAAAACCAGAGGGGGCGTTCTATGCCTTCTGCGACATCACAGGCACCGGTATGACGGACATTGAGTTTGCAGAAGGTGCGCTCAAGGAAGCCAAGGTGCAATTGATCCCTGGGTCCCTCATTGAAGGAGGCGAGGGGTTCATCCGCATTTCATATGCAACATCACCCGAGAATATTCGTGAAGGTGTAAGGCGCTTGAGCGAATGGCTCAATGCCTGAGCAACGGCGAACAAAGGCCACACAGGCGATTTGTTTAAGGCCAAATAAGATTACAGGATACACATGGACTTGGATACTGCGGCGGCATGGGCGGAAGTTTTTGGCCTTGTGACAATTCTTGGTGCTGCAATATATTCTTGGTTTCAAATCAAGGAGCTTCGTCGTTCAAGAGACAGTACAAC
>DUIP01000063.1:1236-17027 GCA_013330285.1 Candidatus Poseidoniaceae archaeon | reverse complement strand
TAATCTCGATCACCTACCTGACCCTGAGCGAGCTTCCGTGGGGGGAAGGTTTCTCAGAATCGCAATCGCTTCGGCTTCACGTGTCAAGAGGATGGCGGCTTTCATTGTCCGGAGACTCTGCCGCCAACGCCGTTCTCAACTACGCAAGCATCTTGGCCACTCACCTCCCCTATATCAAAGTACCCGACTGCCAAAGCGGGTGAAACCAGCGCACTGCGTGGGAAAAAAGGTAGGAATTACAGCCCAAAACCAAGAAGAAAAAGGGCCCGAATGATTGAACACGGAAAGCAAAGGGAAGTTCAACAATGAAACAATCCATTTCGAGGGGTGATGAGGCCTTTTTGCGGCATCAACATCAACTCCTTAACCTCCACCACCGCCGCCGTGTCCGCCGTCCTCAGAAATGTACACCATGTATTTTTTCAGTGTGTGCGCTTGACCAAGAATGGTTTCTGAAAGAACAAAGGTCGACCCTTGTCGCCCCAAGCTTGGACTTACAATCTGTTCGACCCATGCGATGTACTTGCGAGCAGGGTCACAGTATTGAGTACGGGTGTATCTTTCGAGCGTTTCTGGTGAAAAAAAGCCGATCAGGAGTTGCAACACGAATTTCACAGAGGGAATGAATGTGAAAAAACCGATCACTGAAAAGATCAGGGCCAACAGCAACGGCACTTCAGAATCTCCAAACAGAGTTAGTGGGAGCATCATCAATCCAAGACCTGAAAAAATGGTGAAACCGAGGGCGAACCAAAGACCGAATAAAGTACCAAAGATGTTCTCCAGCATCGTCTCACCTCTGCGGCCTTTACGGTGTTCCAACACCTCATACGAGGTTGATTCTGTATTGTTAGCAATGGCGCTGAGAAGGTTTTCACGGTCAGCCGAGTACCAATCAAAATGCTCTCCTTGAGCCCCAATTGATTCAGATTCGAATTCAAACTCTGAGGCACAATAAGGGCATTCATATGCCTCATCAAAGGGGGCTTCAATGCTAAGATATTCACCGCAAGACGGGCATGCCACTTCAGCAGAATCTTCAGAAACGTGTCCACCATTGAGAATACGCCGATGGGCCTCTTCCGGATCCAGGTCACGGTCCTTATGGATGAATATGGGAGGTGTTGAATCCGCTTGAGGCATCAACAGATCTAAACCAAACTTTTTCGACCAGTACGCTGCGACATCGCCTTCCTTTTTTTCAAGAGCTGGTAGCGACACATTTCCCTCCGAACCACTGAGGAAATAGAACGGTCCTGTCCAACCCATGGTCTCACCCATTTCTCTTACAATATAATGATACTACCTGCATTGCTGAGGTGCATTTCCAATCAGAGAAAGAAATCTAAATTCAACCACGGTTCATGCCGGGCCAGAGCAGGTGCCTGACTTAGATCAGACTTGATCCCAGAACGTACCGGTTTCGTTGGTGCTGTCCACTTCAGAATCAGCCTCGTTAGCCAAGGGCTTTGTCTCTTCTTCAGGCGTTGAAGAAACCAGAGGTGGACGGATTTGACCCTCAAGAGGAGGTGGACTGGAGTGAGCCATCGGCATGATAGAGCCATCCAATGGAGATTCCAAATCAAGGGCACTGAAGAGGCTATCAACAAGATCCTTCCGGATGGTTTTGTTTTTATTTTCTATGAAAAACAGGACGTGGGTGCCGCCCTCATAGACGCAACTCAAGTTGAGGCCTTCGTGATGGGAATAGGTTGTCCTTGAAGATCCATCCTCTGAAGAACTGCGGTGTGTTATGGTGAAGTTATGCTCTTCCAGTGTAAACTTTTGAAAATCAACATTCACCCAATCAAACTTCGACAAAGGCGTACCAATATTGAGGCGACGTTGAATTTGAGATTGCCGCGAATCAAATTCGATTAAAGTAAACCGAGCACGCGTAAATGCCAAGATGCAAAACCCAATCAACATCGGCAGCATGTATGGGAAGACGATTTCGATGATACCTCGTTCTAATGGAGCCATGTAGTGGTCGATATTCTTACTTGACACACCATACCCGCGTACCTCAAGAGATTCCCACCCCGGTTCATCATCCCAGGCCAACAAAAGACGGTCATTACCGAATGGTGCATCGGTCGAAGATTGGTAGTTCACTGAAACTGAGGAGGGTTTTTCCTCAACCCAAGAAGGCATATTTTGGCTGACACCATCATAAAATGAATAATGAGAAAGGTTCCGGTCCATTGAAGTGCCTTGAACACGAATTAAATTGAGACAATAGTAGGTATCATACTCTTGATCCACATCACACAACGTCACCACATCACCAGTTTGAGACCAACGATGCTCTTCAAAACCACCCCATTCGTTTTGATACCTAAAATGCCCTTCATCATCTTCGAAGGAGCTCATGGACCAACGGTCCTGGTAATCCAAACAGAGAATGCCCACGTCATCAAATTCAATCGATTCAGAAGATGATGAAAATTCGCAGGGGTCCTTATCCTCTTCCGATTCACCTGTTATTGCCAAGACATTGAACACTGCAAAGCCCATCGATCCAAGGAGAAATGAGAGCCCCAGTGCAAGGAGCAAACTGCGTCGAATTAAATCTATAGAAGGGCTTTTCACTGCGATTTTTGTTGTGACCTTACCATCGCCCTTTGCTTCGATCGAGAGGTTTTGATACGGCCGAATCCACAGCACTGGACTCGACGGTTTGGTGAATGGAATCAAGAAATCCCCGAACTGCATGATTACAACTCAAGAGGTCGTGATTTCAAGTTGTTGCCGACCGTTGACCATCAATGGCCAAGGTTATCAAGTTGGCATCAAACGTCTTCCGAAGAGTTGGCTCACTCTGCTCCGAAGAACTGACGGATCATTGGGTGCATTTCCATCGCTTGTTCCTTCTGGATTTGCTCATATGTTCTGAGGATGATACCAACAGCCAGTAACAGACCTGTACCCGACGCGTTACCTACCGTACCAAGTAAGTCTGCACCTGCTGCTAACAGTCCAACGAATGCACCTGAGAAGTAGGTGACTGGCGGAATGTAATTTTCAAGGATCTTCTCCAAAATCTTAGGATTCTTTCGGAAACCTGGAATTTGCATACCAGTACGCTCGATTTGTTTTGCAACATCTTTCGTACCCATGTTTGTCGTATCGATCCAGAACTTAGCGAAGACCATCGAACCAACGGTCATCAACGCCACATAGAACACCACGTGGACCATGATCTGGGTCAAACTATGCCCAAAGACATCGCCTTGCTGATTCAGTAAGGGTATCATCCAATCATTGACACCATTGACCATGCTCGCATACCATGCAAACCCTCCCGAAGCCGTCGTTTGACCTGCTTCATAGGTGCCTATGAATTCAGAGGCTGAACCCCAACCCTGCCGTCCAAGAATCGGTGTCTGAGAGAGGGTTGGATGGCTCCAGAAGAGCAACGAAAACATGTTGATGTTCGCAAGCAAAGCTGCCATCAAAATCACCGGAATGTTCGATGCATAAACGAGACGGATCGGGTACTTTCCACGGTGACCACGAACTTTACCATGCGTCAATGGCAATTCGAGTTTCGATGATTCTGCATAGGCAACGACCAGGAACACAACAATCGATGAAAACAACGCGGCAATCGGATTGACGTGAGTCAGTAACATGGTTTCGAAACCATTGTTGGAAATCATTTCTGCATTCGTCGCTTCACGGAACATGTAGAAGATCATCGGGAGTGTCCCCGATGGTGGGTTTTGAAGGGAGTATGGCACGCCTGTGGTCGCTGCAAGTGGTGAAAGCGTACCGACGAAGGTCGATTGTGCAACACCGGCTGCAATGAACAACGAGATACCGGAACCAATACCCCACTTGCTGACAAGTTCGTCAAGCAAGAACACAAGGTATGAACCGGCAAAGAGTTGGGCTACAATAACGAAGTTCGCCCAACCAAGACCGTAGGTGTCGATGAGGAATTCGGTTGGGTCGAGGAATCCATAGGTCTGTGGAATGGATTCGATTGGAATCATAATCAGGACGAGGAGTTTCTGCACACCTTGGTACATGGCCTTGTCTTCGGTGTCTCCAAGGTCGAGACGGATGATCTTCGCACCAGCAAACAATTGCATGATAATCGAACCGGTGACGATTGGTCCGATACCCAAGTGCATGATGGTACCAGAGGCACCAGCCATGATGGAACGGAATCCACTGAACAAGTCAAGAGCTTGACCTGAAAGACCGTACAGCATGACGTTGGTCATGGCGAAGTAGATGATCAAAACAAATGTGGTGGTCCACATCTTTTCGTTGAATCGAACGTGGCGTTCTGGCTTGGTAATGGTCGGGTAGACGTCGACGAATCTACGCAGAGCGTACAATCGGCTGCTTTTGTCACCGCTCCACATGAAACATGTGAGGATCGCTGCTGCGCCAAATCCGAGAAGCAGAATACCCACCAGGAAGAAGCCCACACCGTCAGCATAGCCACCCCATACATCGGGCAACCACGATTCAGGACGGACATAGAAGACGGCAATGCCAACAAGAGCTAGCCATGCGAGTAACTTCCCATAGCGGCCAACAACTGGTGCATCTTTGAGGCCATCAGGCATGTCCATTTGGAAGCATGCCATGAGGTAGCCTACGTAGACAAGAGAGAAGATGATTCCAAACAATGCAGCGTCACGCGGTGCACCTGTGGAGTTCAAATCATCGGATGCCCAGTAGACAAGGAGACCCCAGTAGAGTACCCCTGTCAAGACAATGGCCCATGGAATTGGCTTGTGCTTCATTGTTCATCCTCCTTATGTGGTAGTGTAATTTGGTTATGAGGGTTAAGGTTCATTCGTTTGTGCGAACTCACTCTTCGTCCCATTCGTCATCATCGCCAGAGTCAACAGACCCACCGGCGGCTTCGATCTTCTCAACAGCCTTTGCACTTGCTTCCTCAACGATGACATTGAGAGCAGTGTTGATTCGGCCGCTGCCTAGAATCTTGTCAATTCCAAGTTCAGTGAGGTTGATGGAATCATTTCCATCAGCCATGGCTTCGAGTTGGCTCACGTTCACAGTGACGTGAACGTTGCGGAGTTTCGGGTGTCGGTTGAATCCGTGCATACCCCAGTGATTTGGCATGTACTTGATTCGAGTCATGACACGGTGCTTGTTGATACCAGCGTTTCCACGTCCACCACGCTTTCCTGCACCACGGCCGGCTTTCTTGCCACGTCCATGGTATCGGTTTCGTCCACGATGCTTGTTTGCTTTAGTTCCCATTCATCATCACCTCAAATCATTCGCTCAACGAGCGCACCAATTGCTTCTCCTCGGGATCCGAGGGCGCCTCCAACAACGTAGGAGCGCTTGATGCCGCCCCATCCTTTCGGACCACGTGGAGGGTGGAGTCGGAAGACTCGCTTCAAATCTGGAACAGCCTTGACGGTTGCTTCACCTGCTGCAATTGCCTTGGCAAATGCTGCGATGTCTGCAAAGTCGGTGTGTTCTGCAACAATTTCGTCGGTGAGTGGAGCATCGCCGACCATTCGGCCACGACCGCTCAACATCTTCTCGATGAGTTCTTCTGTTGCTTCGCCCCAAGTGATGTAATCCTTGGCCTTTTGCAACATACCTCGGTATTGTGCATTGTCTGGAATAATGACAGCATGGTTCACCTTGGTGAGGTTCAAATGCAGCATTGTGTCCTTGATCGTACGCTCAACGCCGACGTTGCTTCGTGCTCGGACAACGATGAAACTCATTCGAGAACCCTCCCTTTGTGAATGAACAGTCGTTCACGCAATGTGTCTGGAACACGGGTGGTGTTCATGTTGTGGAGAGCGTTGAAGGTTGCTGCAGCGTAGTTGATTGTGGTACGGGTCTGTCCCTTGGTTCGGGAGAGAACGTCAGTAATTCCAGCAAGATCAAGCACACGCTTTCCGGTTTGGCCGATAACGAGGCCTTTTCCTTTAGCAGCTGGCATGAGGGTGACTCGGGTAGAAGCCGAGCGACCTTGAGTCTTGAAAGGAATCGATGTACCTGGGCCGGCAGATGATTCCCAAGATCCATTACCGCGCTGGACTGCGATGAGGTTGAGTTTAGCAGCAGTGATTGCCTTTCGAATGGCTGTAGCAACTTCCTTTGCTTTTGCCATGCCCAGGCCGACGTATCCGTCGCGGTTGCCAACGCATGCCATGACATTGAAGCGGACACGTCGTCCACTGTCGGTCATTCGCTGAACCATGTTGACCTTGATGACATCGTCTTCAAGGTTAGGAATCAGTGCATCAACGATTTCGACTTCTCGGATTGGTAGCCCACTTGCAATCGCTTGCTCGTATGTGAGAATTTCTCCAGCCATGACAGCGTGGCCCAATCGAGTTCGTGGAACCCACTTGCGAAGAGCAATGATTGGATCGTCTTGGTTTCGACGTCGTGGTCGGCGTCCTTCGGTGTTTTCCTCAGGTTCCTCAGGAGCGAAAGCTTGCATGAGGCCTGGGGCCATTTGTTGAACTTCTTCTTCAGTCATCAGTATGCCTCCTCGATTGTTTTCTTGGTGGTTTCCACCGCACCGGCGATGTTATCACCGATGTGGGCGCCGTTTACACGGTCATCATCTGGCAACACTTGGTCACCGTGAGGAATGTCTAGGCCTGCATCGACCATACCCTTGAGGGCAGCGAACACACGTCCACCTGCTGGTGTTGCGGCCAGTCCGACGTCAAGAACTGCTTCCTCACAGCCTTGAGCCATAGCGGCCTTGCCCATTGCAAAGCCTACGAGGTAGGATGCAGGGACCGACTTCTGTGAGAAATCTTCAGGCCAGCCGTATTTCTTCATCAAATCGGTTCCAGTCATGCTGACCTTGACAAGATCACCAGAAGCGGCCCAATCGACGAGTTGGCATGTCGTACGGGTGTTGGACACTCGGACGACTGCACGGGACTTGCGTCCACGAAGGAGTTTCAATCGGCGACGATAGTCGGTAAGACCGGCCTTACGTCGGCGGAAGATGGAGCGGCGTTGTGTACCACGCATCACTCATCACCTCCTGGAAGCGAAATACCCTCGATGGTCATCTGAGAGCGCAAGTGGGCAATGGATCGGTAGGATCCACCCTTTGCTTTGAGGTAGTAGCGGCGGTATTCCGAAGATTGGATGGTGCCGTCTTCTCGCATTTCCTTCAGAACACGGCGCTGAGAGCGAATGGTTCGCATCCAGCGGTTCTTTCGAGGGTTTCGAGCGTTGGCTGTACCTGCGCGCTTTCCGTGACCTTTGCGTCGACCCTTGCGCTTTTGCTCAAGTCGATTACGGGCCCGAACTCGGGAAGTGCCCTTGATTGCCTTTGCTTTGATCCAGCCTTCTTCGATGAATTCACGAATGTCGTCTGTCTGAACAGCTGACGAAACCTGGTCGACGTAGGATGGGTTGATCCACACACGGTGGACTCCACAGCCGAGCAATTTAGCAGCGAGGCGCTTTTGGTTGGTGATTTGCATCAAACATCCCTCCTTCGGTTCAACACACGAATACCAAGTTCATCGGCCCGTGAGTAAATGTGTTCTCGCTTTCGACCGCCAACACTTCGGCCAACACGTGCAGCCTGAGTTTCTGGATCGATTGATTCGAGATCTGTTGTGTTCTGCACCATGACTTCTTCGAAACCAGATGGGTGAAGACCACGAGCGGCTGCAACCTTGCCGTGACCAACACGGACAAGTGAACCACGGTAGCGGTAATTTCGTCGTTGCTTGCTGTCCATACCGTGAGGCGCACGCCATCCTGAACGAGACAATCGCTTGTATCGGAACCATTCGGTTCGTCGGAATGATGGGGTGAGTTTCTTTTGTTCAGCACGAAGGGCAAGAGCAGCCTTTGTCTCTTCATCGAGAACTGGCTTTTGCTTGGCGACGTGGCCTTCGACTGTCTCGTCGTCCCAATCACCATCGTCGTCCCAAGATTCGTCGTCTTGGACTTCTTCATCTTCGACCGGTGCGGCTTCATTCGCTTCGGTGAGGCGAGCGATGAGATCGGCTTTCTTTCCTGAAAGGGGCAATTCTGCTGCCTTGAGAAGTTCCTTGAGTTCAGCAACTGTCATTTTCTGATAATCTTCTGCCATTCATATCACTCCTTCTTGATGAGGTATATTCCATCCTGGAACACACGTCGGTCACGGTTCTTGACCGTGGTGCTTCGTTCGATGTTTGCTGCAGTCTGGCCAACACTTTCTTTGTCGATACCAGTCACAGTGACTTCCACTTTGTTGCTGACCTTGACTTCAACACCCGGAAGGATGTCTGAAGTTCGAGGAACTCGCTCACCAAAGTAGTTGTTCACAACAAAGGTGTTTCCTTTCACTGCCATGGTCATGGGAAAGTGAGAGTACAGTGCCTTGAGTTGGTAGGTGAATCCTTGTGTGACACCCTTCACCATATTGTTGAGGTGGGCGTTCCAAGTTCCAGCCAATGCTCGTTGCTTTCGGCGAGGCATGTCAACACGTACGAGGATGCCACCACCCTCTTCGTGGAGTTTGCATGAGGTGCTCACAAAGGTGCGGGTCAAGGTCCCCTTAGGACCGTTGATGGTGACGACGCCATCTTCACTGAGCGTAGCAGTTACGTCTTCAGGGATGGTTACGAAATGTTCGATTCTGTCGAGTTTTACCATAGTGTTCACCTCAGTATACGTAAGCCAGTAGCTTACCACCAATACGGGCGTCTTTTGCATCGTAGTGATGCATCACGCCGGAGTTCGTTGTTAGGATCAAAAGGCCAAAGTCTTGGGCAGGGAGGTATCGAGTTTCCCATTGGTCGTATTCTTGGCGTCGGATGCTGTGACGGGGTTTGACCGTACCACATCGGTTGATGGCGCCGCGAAGTTCAACAGTGTACGAGCCGCCTCGACCGTTTTCACTTCGGTCGATGGAACCTACATAGCCAGACTTTTGCATGATTTCCAAGACGTTGCCAAGCAGCTTTGAAGCAGGTGCAAGTTCGACATTGAACTTACCCGCTTGTTCTGCGTTGTACATCTTGATGAGTGCGTCGTTGAGTGGATCAAATTGCATATCTTTCTCCTCCTTAATTCATTTTCTTAAAGCCAATCGAGGGTGCGACATCGCGGAAGCATTGACGGCAGAGGCGTAGCCCATGTCGTCGAATCATTCCACGCTTTCGTCCGCATCGTCGGCATCCGATTGTTCGTCCAATCCTTTCTCCGTGATCTCTTGCCATTTTCATTCCTCCATGATTGTGATGCCGTAGTGTTCTACGAACCAGGCACGTGATTCTTCAGGTGTGACACGGTGGTCCATTCCAACCTTGCCCTTTGCACGGCGTCGGCGGCTTACACGGTGGCCAGGTCGTTCGAGGACGACGGTGATGTCCATTCCGTAGATACCAATGTCTGGATCGTACTTTTGTCCTGGGAAGTCCGTGTAATCACGAACACCGAATGAGAGGTTGCCTTCACGGTCAAAGTTCCATGCTGGAATAAGATTTTCACGAACCCAAAAAGCATCGGTCAAGAATTTCTTGATGTCTTCGCTGCGGCGCATGGTTGCTTTACAACCGATCGGAGCACCTTGTCGGACCTTGAGGTCACGGTTTTGGATTCGTCCAAGAGTTCGTTGTGGTTTGACACCAGTCACAAGTTCAAGCACGTTCTCTGCATTGACAAGGCGTTCTCCACCTTCACCAACGCCGATGTTAACGCTCACTTTCGTGATGCGGGGAACAGACATTGGATTGACGGTTTCGCTCATTCAACCACCTCAGTGTTTGGAAGGGTGGCGTCGCCAACTGCGAAGACGTTCGCAGCAACTGTGCCGAACTCTTCGAATTGAACTTCATTCGCCATGCTTGAACGCTTGACTTCGTAAGCGGTCATGTTTGCGAAGCCTCCAACGTGAGCACCACCAATGAGGTAGCAGCGAACGCCTTCGACGAACTTGATGTGTTCAATGATTTCTTGGCTTGGAAGCGAGAGTTTCAGTGAACTGCCGGTTGAGTATTCGGATGCATCATCGACAAGGATGTTGCGGCCATCGTGGAGGTTCAGTTGGGTTTTACCACCCTTGATGGTGCTCTTGCCTTCAATTCGGCAAACCTTCCAGCCTGCTTCATCTGCAGAGATTTGGCGGTAGCGGAGGCGGCCGTTGTGGTCGAGCACACATCGATAATGTGTGTCGCCCAGGCTCAAGACATCCATGAGGCCAACGCCACGGCGTGTTTCTTTGCATACACGACCGTCAATTTTCGCCAATCCATTGTGGAGGATGTGTCGAACTTCACGGGTTGAACGAGCAAAGCCGAGAACGTCACGGATGACGAGGTTGATCGGCATGCACAATTCGAGAGAATGTGCGCCTGGCGTTGGACGTGTAACCCAGACGGTGGTTTTGCGGGGGAGTGGCCAGCTTCGTGGCATGGCCAATCGCTTCAAGTGATTACTGCTTCCCATATTCTTCAGCTCCTGTTGCCGGTGAGTTGTTGCATTCGCAACTTGTCAGTCTCGTCCAATCGAACGACGACGACATTGGAGGAGTGGACCGGAACCGCCTCTTCCTTGTTGTCGGCCTTGGAGGCCTTGGCACCTTCAATGTAAAGGCGCCCTTTTTCTGAATCGATTCGAATCACAGTTCCAACAAGTGGATCTGCGCCTCGCTTTCCGCCGTGGCGCTTACCGCCGCTGGCGAGGTCACCTCGGATGACCTTCACAGTGTCTCCAACACGAACAGTGACGGTGCGAACACCATCGAACCGCTCATCTCGGTCTTTGAGTTGTAGGCGTGCAGCGACTCGCTTGCGCTTCTGGTGCATCGGCGCGTTGTAGTGCGCCTTTCGTTGCTTTCCTGGTTTCATACTTTTTACCATAATTTCACCTCAGATAATTTGCTTTGCGTTTGCAGCGATACGTGGCCAGCGTTCTGCGGCTTCACGGGACACTGGCCCTTTGATATCGGAACCTTGCACGTCACCCTTCTCATTGGTGATCACACAAGCATTGTCTTCGAATTGTACCCATGTTCCATCGACTCGGCGGAAAGGCCGGCGTTGACGGATGATGACTGCATTGAACATCTGGCGTCGAGTTTCTGGTGTACCCTTCTTCACCGACACCTTGGCAAGGTCGCCGACACCGCCAGCTGGATACCGACGAATGGTGTTTCCAAGCTTGAGGATGTTGATGATTTGGACAACCTTTGCACCAGTGTTGTCAGCGACATGCAAGCGTGCAGCCGTTGGCAAACCACGAGTTTGGCGTCCTGCGATTCCACGCATCAAGCCTCACCTCCGGTGTTTTCGATGACACAGAATGAGACCGTCTTTGAAAGTGGTCGGCATTCCATGACTTTGACAGTGTCGCCAACTGTGACTTCACCAATGCATGATGGAAGGTGAGCTGAAAGAACACTGGTTCGCTTTTCGAATCGTTCGTACTTTTCCATGTAGCGAACGTTGTTTCGCTCAATGGTGATCGTCTTCTGCATACCGAGGCTGGAAACCGTTCCTTCCAAAACCTGGCCACGTAGGCGTAGGCTTCCATAGAAGGGGCAATTTGCATCTCCGTCCCACTCGTCTGTGGGGTTTTTTACGTCTACTCCGATGTCTCGCATAGTATCAGGCCATCCTGTATTTTCGGTTGGTTCGATCTTCTGGGCGCTGACCAACCAGTGCGCCTTGAACGACAACATCACTGTTATCGAGTGTGAATTTGATGCTAGCCTTACCGATTCGGATTTGAGAATCCTTCTCGAGCATGACCAATGTGTTCTTGGTTTCATCCAAAACCAAGCCTGTTCGACCAACCAAGGTCGGGTCGTTTGATTCGACGATGTTCATCATCGAACCGATCCATGTCCTGTTGTAGTGTGTCATATCATCGCACCTCCACATTGAATCCTTCGTTTTTGAGTACTCCAGCAGCCTTCTTCTTGTGATCGCCTTGGAGTTCGATTGTTCGTCCTTTCACTGTACCACCGGCTGCGCATTTGTTTTTGAGAATTTTAGCGAGTTTGTTAATGTCAATTGCTGAGTCGTCGATTCCTTCTACCTTGGTCACAATTTTTCCATATCGTCGTCGGTCTGTTGAAAGAATGGCTCGTTGTTGTTCTTTGGCGATTTCTTGACAGATGCACAACTCATCAGGGAGTCCGCATACATTACAAATAACCGCCATCGTCAATCTTCTCCTGTGAGTTTCACTTCATTGCTTCATGTGTGTCTTGAGTCGAGCGATGCTTCGGCGAGTTGCCTTGTAAGCACCGATGTTCGATGGTGTACCACCCAATGCCTTTTCGGCACGGAGTTGCAATAATTCTTCTTGGAGTTCAAGCATGCGTGCTTCTCGAGCTTCCTTGCTCATTGAAGCAATTTCACGGTTTGACACGTGGCTCATTCGCTCGCCTCCACTGGTGCTTCAGCTTCTGCTGCCGCTGCTTGTTCTGCACGAACGCGCAACTCATCATCAGAGAAAATACTGATTTCGTGAGGAAGTTTGGTGCCAGGTCGCATGATGGCGACGGTGACGCCGATGGTTCCCAACTTCTTGACGGCCACTGAGTAGCCAGTGTCCATGTGTTGCAATGCGGTTTCACCGCAGTACTTCACGTGGCCACGAATGTACTTCTCTGTTCGGTTTCGAGAACCGGTCAGTTTTCCAGCCAGAGTCACAATCACACCGCGGGCACCAGAATCCATGATGTTCTGTGCAGCGCTGTTTCCAGCACGGCGGTGGTACCAACCACGCTCGAGTGCTGAAGCGATTTTCTCTGCCATAACTTGTGCATTGAGGGTCGCCTTTTCGATTTCTTCGACCTTGAGCTTAGGGTTTTCAAGATCGAATTCTTCATTCAATCGCTTTTGGAGTTCGTTGATGATCTTTCCTTTTCTTCCGATCACCATACCTGGGCGTTCTGCGTGAACAGTCACTTCAGTGCCTTGAGGGGTTCGGCGAATGTCGAGTGCACCAAAGCCAGAGCGCTTTGTGTTCTGCATCAAGAATTCCTTGACGAGATGTCGCTCGACGTTTCGGTTCACGATCGTTCGTAGAGTGCTTTGTTTTCCTGCCATAATCAATCACCTCAGAAGTCGTCCTCCAACTCGTCCTCTTGGACGGAGAAATCTTCGAGGAAAACCTCGAGATTTACACGGTAGTGGTTTGATGGAGTAGCACGGCCTCGTGCACGAGGGATGAATCCCTTCTTGATTTGGCCACGGTGTGCCGCGATGTGTGTGATTTCCATTTCTTCTGGATCCACATCTTCGTATTGATGGCGAGCATTTTCCATTGCGCTTTCAATCAGCTTGATAATCGCTCGGGATGCTTTCACAGGGTATCGGCCTGGACCGACGCCACCCTTTCGGTGACCAACCATCGAAGGACCTGAGCGCTTCTTCTTCTTGTTGCCACTTCCAAGACGGAAGGGGACGGCTGCTGCCTTTCGGCGAACATCTGCACGATCAGAATCGATGCGTAGAACCTCATTGAGGAACTCGATGGCCTGTCCAGCCTTCATGCGCTTGACGTAGCGGCAGATTTCGAAGCAATGCTTCACGTGCATGTCCACGTTTGTGGCACGGGCAGTTGCAAGGCGGTTGCCTTGTAGGAGTTGCGTGTAACCCTTTTGAGGGAGTTCACGGCGCTTTGAACGGCGATCCATTTGTGACTTAACCATACATAACACCTCACTTGAGCGGTACGTGCTTTGACGACCGAGTTGCACCGACACCAGGGCCGCTGTGTGCGACACTTCTTCGGGTAATTGCGAATTCACCAAGGTAGTGACCAATCATTTCAGGCTTGATCTCAACAGGGACGAATGCTTGTCCACTGTAGACTGCGATGGTCTTGCCAACAAACTCTGGGAGGATGGGCATGTCCCTTCGGTGGGTTCGGACCGTGGAACCGTTGGAACGGCGCACACGGGCGAGGAAATGTTCGTTCTCAACCGAGAAGCCTCGAGCCATCGAGCGGCGAGCTCGGGCAGGCAAGAGCGTAATCACGGATGGAGCGGATGGGTCTTCATCAGGCCAAAGCGACATTGTGGAGAGTTCTTCCACAGTGTAACCACGGTAGGTGAATTCCTTCTTGACACGGCCAGAGGTGGTCGAGAGGCGCTTTCGTGCCTTTCGTCGACTGGCCTTTGGGGTCATAAACGACTTCTTCTTCTTTCGTCCCATACATCATCACCTCAAATTTTCTTACCTCGGCCTCGGCCAGTTCGGCTCGGTGCGATCAGACCGACCTTAGCACCTGGTGGGGTGCCACGAGCGACTGAGTTTGGACCGTGCACAGCTTGGTGGTTTCCACCACCGTGTGGGTGGTCGACTGGATTCATTGCAACACCACTGACGTGAGGATAGAGCTTACCACGGGCCTTGGCCTTGTAGTACGCTGCACCTGCAGTTCGTAGAGGCATTTCATCTCGTCCGTGACCAGCGAGGACACCAATGGTGGCTCGGCAGTTGGCCGGGAGTTCACGAAGGCTGCCTGATGGCATGCGGACACGTACCTTGTCACCAATTCGTGCTTCGACAAAACAGGAGTTTCCTGCGGCTCGAGCGATTTTACCACCGTCGCCTGGACGAAGTTCAAGATTGTTGATTGCCGTACCCTCAGGAATGTTCTCGAGGGATGTGATGTTTCCTGGGCGCAGGGCTGCATTGTCACCAATGGCGACCGATGAGCCAACTGAAATGCCTTCGGTAGCGACCACAAAGGTGGTCTCACCGTCTGGAAGTTTCATTCGAGCGAGTGGAGCCGAATGAACAGGGCTGTGAACGAGTTCGGTGATTTCACCAACGACGTCATTCACGCGTGGCATACGGTTCTCGCCTGGGAACCTGTGGCTCGCAACGCGGTAGCGTGGCGAGGAACCTTTTCGTTGTGCACGTATTCTCTTACCCATGATCAATCACCTCAGAATGCTCCCAAGCGCATTGCTGCGTCTTCTGCGTCATAGCCTTCGGCAAGCTTAACGGAAGCGTGCTTGCCATGCTTTGTATTTCGTACGTTGACTTTCGAAACTTCGACTTCAAAGATCGATTCAACTGCACGAGCGATTTGTGCCTTTGTTGCGCCACGGCGAACGAGGAACTCGAGGCGTTGCTCTGTGGTACGAGCTTCCATCGATTTCTCAGTCAGCCAAGGTTGGAGGATAATATCGTATGCGTTCATCATCATCACCTCAGTTAAGTGCCTCCACGGCGTCCTTTGTGAACACGGTCAAACGACCAATGTCGCCACCAGGGGCTAGGTCTTCTGCGCAAAGGTCACGGGCTGCGACCACATCAACACCAGGTAGGTTTCGTGCGGCTTGAGCGAGTCCAGACTTTTCCTTGACAACAAGAAGGACCGATTTTGGAGTTTTGTGGACGCGTCCACGCATGGTTGCCTTACCGGCTCGGATGTTTCGTCCATCACGAGCACGTTGGAGATCAGCACCGATTCCGATTTCGTTGAAGATAGCGAGGACCTTGCGAGTAGCGGAACCATGGTTGAAGGTTTCAATGCTAAATTCTTCGGTCTTACCATCTCGAACCTCAGCATAGTTGCCAAGAACAATTGGGAGGGATTCGATGTCTTCTGAGAAGCGGTGTCCTCGTGCACTTACGTTTTCCACAGATGTGGTAGCGCTAAGTGCAGAATCGCGAGCGAGGCGGCGTTCCTTGAGATTGAGTTTGCGACCCCAGTTCTTTTCGACCTTAGGTCCGTGAGCACGGCGACCACCGAGGGTGTGCGGGTTTTGTGCACCACGGCTTTGCCCAGTGCGTCGCATAATTCGGGACACACCACGGCCCTTACCCCACCATTCGACGGAG
>DUIP01000063.1:0-906 GCA_013330285.1 Candidatus Poseidoniaceae archaeon | reverse complement strand
GACGGAGTGCTTCATACCAGCCATTGGTGCACGCTTACCAACATGTGGGCGCGAACCGTAGGCTTGGCGGCGGTTAGCGCGGCTGGAAGCCACTGCCAACTTGATCAAATCTGTACGGAGTTCAGTTTCGAACGCTGCAGGTAGATCGACTTTCTTTCCGTTGGAGACAGAGATCTCAAACACATCAGGAAGACGACCTGCATCAAGCTCGGTCTGAGAGATGGTGTTGGTAATATCAAGAACGTTCACCTTCAACTTCAGACCCCCTGCTTGGATGCTGTACTCACGTACGTGATTTCGAACGGATGGAGCGTTTTGTCGCTGCCACGAGTTGCGTCACGGAATCGAATCAATCGCTTGGCAGGTCCAGGAACGCTGCCTTTCACGAGGATGTAATCGGATTTGACTTCACCATAGTGGAGGAAACCGCCAGCAGGTGTAATCGAGTGATCTTCGGTGCTTGCAATGCGCATGATACGCTTATTGTATTCAGTTCGCTGGTGGTATCCTGTTTGTCCACCTTGTCGGATTGTCTTTCGCACATATCCGTCACCGAAAGCACCCATGTTACCGTGTTGTCGGCGCTTCTTGGAGTTCTTGTGAGATTGCAACTTACCACCGAATCGCTTGATGACACCTTGCCATCCGTATCCTTTGGTCACTGCAACAATATCTGTGAGCATGCCTTCTTCGAAAGCGTCTGCAAAGGAGTACTCTTCTCCGAGTTTTTCCTTGGCGTAGTTGAGTTGGTCGGCCATGTTGCCACCATCCAAACCAACTTCCATCACATCAGGCACCTTGGTCGGGATACCAGATACTTCTTGAGGTTGAGTTGCACAGATGAGACGAACTTCGACGAGGTCGGCGTTCATGAGGTTCTCAAAGTGCTTGTCTGCATCGTGTTCT
>DUIP01000082.1:1023-3306 GCA_013330285.1 Candidatus Poseidoniaceae archaeon | reverse complement strand
GTGATGTCGTAGACGACTCGGTTGACTGCACCCTTCACCGTGTTGGTGATTCGGGTGCTGATTTTTTGGAGAATAGCATGAGGAATTTCTGAGTATCGAGCAGACATTCCATCCATGGATTGAACCGCTCGAACGACGATGGTCTCACCATAGGCTCGTACATCACCATGAACGCCTACGCTTCGAACTGGAAGCAGCGCTGCAAAGTATTGCCAAGGCAAGTCCATCTTCCCGTCCGCTGCCGCAGCCTCGAATTCTTCTTCGACGATGGCGCACGCCTCTCGAACCACAGCCACACGTTCTGGAGTAAGTTCCCCCAGAGTGCGAACGGCCAAGCCAGGCCCGGGGAATGGTTGCCGCTCTGCGACATTGATCTCGAGAGCTCGTGCCAGATCTCTGACTTCGTCCTTGTACAAATCACGGAGTGGTTCAACCACTTCGAGGGTCATATCCTCGGGTAATCCACCAACGTTGTGATGCGACTTGATGGTGTCACGGACACCGCCTCCAGATTCAATCCAATCTGGAGCGATGGTGCCTTGGACAAGGTATTTGGCTCCAACTTTTTCTTGTTCATCTTCGAAGATGCGAATGAACAATTCACCGATGACTTTGCGCTTTTGTTCAGGTTCTGTAACACCTTGAAGAGCCTCGAAGTAGCGATCAGCAGCCTTGACTGTGACGAGATTCTTGATGCCTTGGGCAGCAAGCAGTGCTTCGATATCCTCGGTCTCGCCTTTGCGCATGAAACCAGTGTCGACATACACGCAGTGGAGTAAATCACCAACCGCTTGGTTTGCAATAACCGCAGCAACCGTTGAATCAACACCACCAGAACAAGCAATAATGGCCACATCATCAATGGTTTCGCGAAGCGTTGAGATGGACTCTTCGATGAATTCCGAGGTGTCGAACATTCACTGTCCCCCGTTAACTTCTGCATCTTGTGCCTTCACTCGTGCAATTTGGTCGAGTTTGTTTTGCTTCAATGCAGCAGCGTAATCGGGGTTCTTGAGTGCGAGAATTTGGGTTGCAAGGTAGCCTGCGTTGTCACCGCGGTCAACGCCGACGGTTGCAGCAGGTACGCCAGGTGGGAGTTGAACGATCGAGAGGAGTGAATCGTAAGGGACTCGTCCACCACAAGGAACACCAATGACTGGCTTGGTGGTCAACGCCGCAACAGCGCCTGGTAGAGCAGCTGCAAGACCGGCCATAGCGATGAACACTTGGCAACCGTCTTCTTCGGCTTTGTTGATGATTTCTTCAACGAACACTGGGGAGCGGTGAGCGCTTGCAACACGAAGTTGGTAACTCACACTGAAGTGTTCGAGGATTTTCGTACATTTTTCGGCAATTGGCAGGTCCGAAGACGAACCTAAGAGAATGGTCACATCCATGCAGCAAGGCCGGCGCGGGTGGTTCATCAAGATGCCTCTTCACGAGGTTCAGATTTTTATGGCGAAACGAACTATTCTTCGCTGTCATCCATGGCCTCAGAAAAGCCATCAAGATCGATGCCATAATCGAGCGACTGGAACTCAGCCTTGTCTTTACAACCAAGAACATCAAAGCACATCATCGGGTTTCCATCCACAATTCGGCCATAGAGGGTCACAAATTGATTCGAACCAAAGCGCTTGCTGGCCATTGACTGCTGATTGAACCGCGTGGTCTTCACCTCCCAGCCAAGAAGGGAATCGACTGGCAGCCGAACCTTGGCATCCCAAGGTCGTTCGAAGACATACCCTCCATCGTTGAACACCACATCCAACCCTTTGACGAGCGCCACAACTGAAAGAGAGGAAAACAACAAGGCTCCAAAGGTTGGCATGCTACCTTGACTTTCCAATGCCCATGCGACGATCGAAAAACATACACAGAACAAACCGATACCAACACGGGTGGCGCCGAGCGCTCCCATTCTCGATGATAAGCCAGCAACACCCCCTAACAAAATGAGGAGACTGCCCGCAATACCAAGGTAGGCAATAAGATCAGTATAGGAACCAACAAACCACATGAGCCATGCAAATCCGAGTGGCAAAAGCCCCCATGCGATTGGGAATAATGCGAGGGATGCACGCGATTCGAGGGTAACCCGTGTCCAGCCTCGCTTGGAGAAATCACGTAGTTCCATGGTGAACCGATGCAGTCAGCGTATTTACGCGTTGGCATCAATCCTCATCATATGGATGGCGTAGACAGAGGTTGCGCGCCGCATAGACTTCGTCAACCCGTCGTACAGGCGTCGTGATTGGAGCGTTGTGAAGTGTTTCAGCATCC
>DUIP01000082.1:0-630 GCA_013330285.1 Candidatus Poseidoniaceae archaeon | reverse complement strand
CTTTCGGTTTCTGTTGGCTCGATCATCATGCATTCTGGAACCACCAGAGGGAAGTATACGGTTGGTGCCATGTAGCCCATGTCAAGGAGCCCTTTTGCGATGTCCATGGCAGAAATGCCGTGTGATTCCTTTGCAGGTCCAAGTGAAATAGTGAATTCGTGCTTTGCAACATCGGTTTCCGCCCCATCAACAATCATGTCTGAAACACCTGCTGCCTCTGCCTCTCTATGCAAGGCATGGCGAAGGTAATTCGCATTGAGCACAGCATGCTCTGACATTGTCTTGAGGCCGTTACCATAGCGGCGATAATAGGCCCAGCATCGAATCACTGCGCCGGCGTTTCCATGCCACTGTTGGACTTTACCGATGCTGTGAATTGGTTGGTACCAGCCATACCACATGTCATCAATCGCGTGATTTGCTTCATCGCCAGCAATCGGGCGCTTCTTGACGATTGGACCGGGAAGGAAATCGGCAAGATGGGCCTTGACCCCGATTGGTCCGGACCCCGGACCGCCGCCACCGTGAGGTTGGCTGAAGGTCTTGTGTAGGTTGAAATGGACCGCATCAAAGCCCATCAGGCCTGGCGAGGTTATTCCAAGAATAGCGTTGAAGTTAGCACCGTCGTAG
>DUIP01000099.1:7749-9749 GCA_013330285.1 Candidatus Poseidoniaceae archaeon | reverse complement strand
ATCCTCATTGAGCACACCTCTGCTAACCCCAATGGACCGTTTCATGTCGGCAGAGCACGAAACGCCATCTTGGGCGATTCACTTGTCCGTTTACATCGTTTATTTGGGAATGAAGTTCGAGCGGAATACTATGTCGATGACATGGGGAAGCAGGTTGGCGTGCTCGCTTGGGCACTTGCTCATCTGAGTGAAGATGATGTGAGTGCAACGCTCAATGGACGAGAGAGGCTCAATCCAAAGTGGAAAGGCAAAGCGGATCATGAACGAGTCCGTTGGTACCAAGCAGCGCAAGTGGTTCGTCAAGAACGAGAGGATAAAGAGGCCATTGAACAGGAAATCGGTCGCATGGTTCATGCAAGCGAGCATGGAGACCAAGGTGTGCTTGATCAGTTCGAGGCTGCCTACCAGCCTGTACTTGATGGCATGCTGATGACGCTTGCTCGTTTGGGCATTGAATTCGACACGTTCACCAAAGAGTCGATGTTTGTCACCAATGGTGATGTCGGCCGATTGATGGAACAATTCCGAGACTTTGACATCCATGGCACTGCTGAGAATGGTGCGGAATTCTTGGATCTTGGCGCACGTGGACTCAAAGGGAAGACTGAATTTTTCTTCCGCCGTGGCGATGGGTCATCCCTCTATGCAACGCGAGACATTGCATACCACATGTGGAAATGGCAACAGTGTGACGATTTGATCAATGTCTTAGGTGAAGACCACAAGTTGCAGGCAAAGCAAGTGGGTATGACCCTCACCGAGCTGGGCCAAAATGTTCCAGAGGTTCTGTTTTATTCATTCATCAAACTCCCAGAGGGTAAAATGTCGACGCGTAAGGGAAATGTTGTCTTCATGGATGACCTCCTCGAAGAAGCACAAGAGCAAGCTGCTGCCGTGGTAGGAGTTCTGCGTCCGGATTATGAAAAGGAACAAGTCGAGCGAATTGCCGACGCTGCAGGTAAATCAGCGGTCCGATTTAACATCATTAAGGTCAGTCCAGAAAAAGGATTTACCTTCAGATGGGAAGAGGCCCTTGCCTTTGAAGGCGGTTCTGCACCTTTCATCATGTACTCTCATGTCCGAGCGTGCTCCATTGTGCGACGCTGTCAGGCAGAAGGCGTCGACATCGATGCTGAATTGGCAAAAACAAACATTGAGTTGCCAGACTCAATGCCACCAGGGATGATCGGTTTGCTTCGGGCGCTTGCTGTGCATAACGATGTGTTATCCAAAGCAGTCAATGACCTTCGACCTCACCTCTTCGCCAACCATCTTCTTCAGTTGTCGACTTGCTTCAACTCATTCTATAGAGACTGTATGATTGTCATTGATGGTAAAGTGAACACCTTTAATCTACAGATTTCAGAAGTGGCACGACGAATGATGCGAACCGGTATGGAAGGATTAGGCATTGTCCCGATCGAACATATGTGAGTTCATTCTTGGTCACGTCTATACCAGCCCTCTGGCAAAGCCATGGGATCAATTTGACGTGCATCTTTGATGCGACGAATGATTTCCATTCGCATGGCGTCCATGCCAATGAATTCTGTAGCAGACATGGTAACTCTGCCCTTGGGGTCAAGCAGGAGTGGCAAATCGGGTGTCCCTTCCGAACCATCCTCTCGCCATTCTGATTCTGCGGCCGCCACTTCATCCCACATGTCGGGCAAAGGATTCAACAAATCAGCTTTCGAAGTCACAACCATCAAGTCGGTCCCAGGGAGCATGGCCTGTACATCCTCCAAAAGGTGCATCTGCTCATCAAGTGAGGTGCCACATGCTTCGCTTTCATCCATCAAAAACAGCACAAGCGACCCGATGTGTTCGAGCGCAGCAATGGCTTGAAGTTCGATTGTATTTCGAGCCGTTCTTGGGCGGTCAAGAAGACCAGGTGTATCGACCATCTGATACTGCAAACGTCGATGAGTGAAGTGGCCTACGTGAATTTGTTTTGTGGTGAATGGATAGTGATTGACTTCCATGTTTCCAGAACTTAG
>DUIP01000099.1:0-7355 GCA_013330285.1 Candidatus Poseidoniaceae archaeon | reverse complement strand
GGTAAGACCTGATCGATGGTTGGCAGGCGTTTAAGCGTCTCACGAGCCTGACTCAACCAAAGTAAGGAAGGTTTGACTCGTCGCATGATGGATGAGATTCGTCCATAAGCCTCCTTACGTGCATCGTGCATCAAATCAGTTCGCGCTGTTCGAATGATTTTCTTACTGTTCTGGCCAGCAATATTCAGCACCTGCTTGGAAGCCCATTGGAGCATCGATAAATGGTGGCGGTAATCATCACAACCAACGCAAGCGTCAATCATGGCCACATCGAATTTTGGTGATTGGTCAAGTGATGGCCACATATTGACGGTGTCCATGAAGGTGGTAGAGATGACATCAGCAGCCGTTTGAACCATTCGACTCATCTGCTTTCGAACCCTGAAAATGCGATCGGAGTCGTCAACCCTATCTGCTGCTTTGCGGGCACGTGAGAAGGCCTTGTCAAGCACTTCATCCTCAAGGAGGACGGTTGGAAGCGTTCGCCACGAGACTTTCATCTTCTCCCCCGTCTTCTGCCGGTGGCCCACCCTTCAAGAATGCATACCCCTAAATCGAGGATTTTCAGCCTTTGGTGCAACTGAGAACAGGAGCGAGGTTCAAGTAGCCTCGCCTTGTACCTTAGGCCATGGCGAAGAAAAAGCAGAACACAACCCTCCCTGATTGGGCGACACAGATGTGGAAGGATATGGGTTCGCCTGACCTCGATGAGGTTGCGGATGTCATCAACGGTGACCTGCTAAAACGTCGTCATGGACTTCGTCGTGATGATTTCGTTGAAATCCTGATGGATGCTCGTGCACTGCGTGACGATGAAGACGCTTGGATTCGAGGGCGACTGCTTGCATCTGGCAAGACAAGCATCGAGTTGCTTGGAGAAGATGGTCAAACCCATTTCGTTGCACGAGACATCATCACACGAATCGTACTCACAGCTCATACTCGGCCTGCTTACATCGATGACAAAGATCTCCTTGCCTTTGAACGCGCAGACATGAAGCGTCGTTCAAGTTTGCATGAAAAGGTCGAGAAAGAAAGCAAGGGCAGCGACGATTCACATCTATGGGGCTGAACCAATGGACGCCCCCACGGGATGGGCCATTGTTGAGCAACGCTTGATGAGGGAGTTCGAATTTCCAAACTTTTCATCCGCAAAGAACTTCGTCGATCTGATTTCAATGGTTGCTGAAGAAGTTAATCATCATCCTGATCTCCATCTTGGATGGGGCTATGTCGTTGTGGAATTATTCACTCATGATGAGGAAAAAATCACTGAAAAAGATACCGAAATGGCTCGGCGTATCAATGCTTTAATGGAGGATTGAAGCGATGCCTACCGATCCAAAGGGCAGGACAGAACCTGGGTATCGACAACATATGTTTGTCTGCGGGCACGAACGACCCGAAGGTTCAGCACGCCCCTCATGTTCACGCCGAGGGAGTTTGGCGCTTATGCAATCCATCAAACGGGCAGCAAAGGAAGCGGGTTTGCACGATGTAAGGGTTCAGAAATCAGGTTGCCTTGACTTTTGTGAATTCGGCACAACTGCTGTCATATATCCTGAGGGCATATGGTACACATTGGAAGGCGAAGACGCTGTTGCCGCCATGGTTGAGCACTTGCAGCACGGCACTGGAGCGGTAGATCTGCAAATGAAAATGGATGAGTAGAGCAGTCGAAGTTCAAGCCTCAGAAGATGCTGATGTTCCTTCACGATCATCCTCACGGGTTCGCTTGCAAGGTTCTGCCTGACAAGGCTCGTGAGGTTGGGCGTTGCTGGTCGTTGCAAGAAGTGGATCCATTTGGTCAAATGCTTCAAGGAGACTTGGACCACTCGCTAGATAGTAAACTGAGCCTCTTCCATCCCTCGAATCTTCAGCACTCGCATTCTCATTCGTTGCACAATCACCTGTGCAGCCGTCAGCAAACGCAACATAGACTCGTCCTTCTCGATCGATATGCAAGTCATTGAAGTCCAGGAGGTTTCGATTTGAACCTCCAATGTCCCTGCAATCACCTGAATTGAGGCAAATGGAACCAATCTGAACAGGATCATCAGTCACTCGTTGAGTGTGGAAAATAGGGTTCTCATCAAGAGCATTGAGACTGTAGGTGATGTAGAGGTGGTAGGTCACATTGTTTGGAGCATAGTGTGCGTTTCCATCCCAAGGACTTCCATCGATGTTTGATTCACCAAGCAGTTCAGAATTTTCGCTTCCAAGGTAGGTGATGGCAATTCGCCCAGGGTCACCAGCATCGGTTTGGGGAAAGACGGTTGAAATGACACCTGCGGGTGAAATTCTAATGCTCTCCTGTTCCCAAGTTTCACCCGAATCGATCGAGCGTGACATGTAGACGCCTTCGTCAGCACCGGTCCAAACGTGATAAGCGTTTGAGGCTGTATCTGCTGAAACTTCTGAATTCTTTCTTGGGTATGGCGTCCCTGCATCCTCGCCCATTGAACGTTCGAACCACGAAAAGCCATTGTCTTTCGAAACGATCACGGTTGGCGTTTCAACCCGCGGCGTGACGTAGACTGTGCCATCAGGGGCCGTCGAGATGGCGCCGTGCAGACCTCCATTTGTGGTCGCTAATCCAATGATCTGCCCACCCGTTTCAAAGGTAGCTCCACCATCAAAACTGGTGAAGCAGAAAATGCCGACGAGTTTGTTGTAGCAGTAGTACACTGCTGTCTCGTATAGGTTGGTCGTCAAAGCGCCGATCGCAGCATATGGGCCGGTGTTGGTCCAGGGTCCGCTTGCTAATTTGATGTGATCATTGATTGGAGTCGTGCCTGAGTCGTGTGGGTTTCCAAGCCATGTATCGCCGTCATCATCGCTCCAACAGATCCATGAAGTTTCGAGTCCAATCATCTGGACATTGAAAATCCGGTCTGTAATTGGGTCCACCCATCCATAAGGATCGCTTGTGGTTGGCGAGCATTGGACCGGATCTTGTGTTTCCTCCCACGCCTCGCCATAATCGCACGACCTCATCACTTTCTCCATGGCGATGAAAAAGATACAACCACTGGAGGTGATGCCAATGCTGGGCTCCTTTCCGGTTTCACCAACATCACTGAATTGAAATTCCATGTTGAGCGGGGCCACATCGGTGTCATTGCCGTATTTATCTGTGACAAATGTCCGCTGATCTTCAACAATCACCACTTCTTCCTCTATTTCCACTTCTTCAGCGCCAAAACATCCCGAAAGGGAAACGGTGGCAACCAAGAAACACAGGAGTATCGCTCTGACTCGCATGCACCGCCCTAAAGGGCGCCTGCATTTATCTTATCCATTCGTAAATCTGTAGTGAACGATATGAAAAAACCGAACAAATCGATCATTACGTCTCGTAAGGAAAGGTGTTTCTTCTCTATAGAAAAAGAGACTTATCAAAGTTTGACTGGGCGAGTCGCACCGCATGCTTGACACTTGAGCAAGGTTGTTCGATCGTGCTTCTCAAAGTGAGTATCAGGCGCACCACATTGAGTGCACTTGATGTATGCATTGACATAGTTGGAGATGGTCTTCTTGATTCGCTTTGGTGGGATACGACCCTTGAATCGAGCACGTGGACCATCACGAGAACCAGAGGTGCCAAGTTCATTGAGAATGTACTGGTAGACGTGGTTGTCATCTCGATCCATCATCGAGACAACCTCGTTGAAATTACGGAAAATAGTGTTCTGTCCTTCGATGAGGATTTGTGGCGGCGGTAATCTCCACCTCGACCTCGAAGAGATTTCTTCGGGAATGTTCTCTCGTGCTCGGTCGAGTAGGGACTCGTAATCGAAGTCGCTCATGCGTCAAGGCCTGTGCCGCTCTTTCTTGAAGCCATCGGAGGCGAACGGGCAAAGGATTGATGAGGTTGGGACCTTAGCGCAACATGAGTAGTATGGTGTTCAGCATCGAAGAACTAAGAGCACAAGCCTATGGCATGCGGAAAGAAGGGCTTAATTCCCAACAAATTGCAGATGAACTTTCACTCTCGCAAGACACCATCTCGTGGTTGCTTACTGAAGGTGGAAACGAAGACCGTCCAACAGATGTTCGAATCGGTTGGCGAAGCATCGGTGTGCGTCCAGAACGGATCGCTGCTGTTGGCACGATTATGGCCGATGTCGCCGACGAAGAACTTGGACTGGAAGGGATTGACACCGTCGTTGGTATTTCCATCAACGGCATCACCTTCGCTCACGAAGTTGCACGAAACTTGGGCGCTGAGTTCACCATTTTCCGAAACGTCGAAGGCGAAGACGGTCAAGGCGTTCTGTCCAACAAGTACGGCAAAGTGGCCGGCAAGAAGGTGGTCATCATTGACGATGTCCTTTCATCCGGAGTTACCATGGGCAAGACCATTGAAGCGATTCGTTCAGTGGGTGGGGACGTTGGACTTGCCATTGTTCTTGTCAACAAAACCACTCGAAACGAGATTCAAGATGTACCCCTTAGAGGTATCATTCGAGCCGTCCCTGTTTGAGGTGAAGAAGAATGCACTGGGCAGATGTCGCAGCGAAGGCGTTGAGCCACAAAGGCGACAAGCACATTGTTTCAACCGGAATCACACCAAGTGGCGAATTCCACATTGGGCACCTTCGTGAAATCCTCACAGGCGATATGATCGCACGAGCGGCTCGAAATGCAGGATTGGATGTCGAGTTTGTTTTTGTCGTCGATACCGCAGACCCACTGCGAAAAGTCTACGAATTTCTAGGACCTGAATATGAGCAATTCATTGGGCACCAACTTGGATCCATTCCAGCACCTGATGCAGATGGAAACCCAGATTGGAAGAGATTTGAGGAGGGATGGACCTATGGTGATCATTTCCTGAAACCTTTCCTCGAGGCGTTAGAACAAATTGGTGTCCGGCCACGAATCATCGACAACCTTGAATCGTATCAGTCCGGGAAATTCGATGCTCTGGCCAAGATTGCATGCGACAGAGCAGACGAGATCCGTGAAGCTATTGAGCGAATATCAGGGCGTGAATTAGCAGAAGATTGGTTTCCATGGAGCCCACTCGACTCAAAGGGTTCACTCGACGGAGTAAAAGTGACCGGATACGAATACCCACTTGTTCATTGGCATGATTCGCACGGCGTCGATGGTACATCAGACATTTCCAAAGGAGAGGGAAAACTCCCCTGGCGAATCGATTGGCCTGCCAAGTGGGGCTGGATTGGCGTCACCTGTGAACCATTTGGCAAAGATCACGGTGCTGCAGGCGGGTCCTACGCAACTGGGCGAGAAATCGTGCAAATTTTGGGCCATGAAGCACCTCATCCATTGACCTATGAATGGATCAGCCTGAAGGGTCAAGGGGCCATGTCCTCCTCTGCAGGAAACACCATCGGTCCGATTGAAGCGCTCGAATTGGTACCACCTGAAATCCTTCGTCTGCTCGTTGCAAAATCAAAACCAAACAAGGCTATTGAATTCGATACTGGGATGAGTTTGGTGAACCTCGCAGACGAATATGAACGACTTGCAGCAAGAGATTACACCTCAGAATTAGCAAATGAAGAACTAAGTCGGCGTCAACGAGTACAGGTTGAAGATGCAGCTGGAGCCATGCGAATGGCCGCAGTTGAAGAAGGGAAAGTGGCTCAAGCCACAGCAGTCACCTTCAGGCATCTTGCGCTTCTTGCCCAAACCAAAACCACAGATGATGCTGTGTGGGACAGTTTACGACACGCAGGAGCTATTGAACAGCCAACTCAATCACTCATCGATCGGTTAACGCGAATGCGTGCATGGATTGATTCCAAGCATTTCCCTCTTGAAATGAAAATCAGTATTTTGGATGCTCCAAACCATTCGGCGCTCGCAGAACTGAACGATGATGAACGCTCGGTACTCAACTCGCTTGCAAAGGCACTCGAAGACTGCGAATGGAATGCTACCAGCATTGGTGCTGCAATCCCTCAGTCGGCAAAAAACATGGAACTCTCTCCAAAAGCAGGCTACAGAGCAGCATATGCTGCACTCATGGGCAAAGAGCGTGGGCCAAGACTTGCTCCAATCCTCGCAGAAATGGACCAAAAGAAAATTGTTGAACTCCTGAACGCCTGTGCTGAACACATCAACTGACACGATTTGAGGGCCATGCGACAGCCTCCGTCGCATGAGATGACATACAGTCCGCAACAAAATGGCGGCATTTGACCATCACCATTGAAAAGAGGTGAGCGTGTATATGGGTACATGGCGGGGGTGTACTGTCCAACCTGTGAAGCGGGTGTTGAAGCGGCGGCTAAGTTTTGCCTGTCATGTGGTCACGACCTCACTGGCCAGGGACCAATCACAGCAACCGGTCACGATTTGAATCAAATCAAGGAAGTGATTCGACACCGCGAAGACCTTTCCATGGCAGAAAAATTCGATATGATTGCAAAGGTCGAAGAGGGAGCAAACCCGATTCTCCTTGGCATCGCTGCTCCTGCAGAAGGCGAAGATGTCGATCTTGCAGGTGCCTTTGGTACCGAACTGGAAGAGTCAGCAGGCTCAGCCTATGCCAACCACGAATGGGGGCAATCTCCCGCAGCTAACGCTGCTGTACGAGCGGTTGTACGTGGAACAAATGGATGGGATTTAATCCAAGCAGGAAAGCTTGACCTCAGTGAAGGGTTGTTCCGAGATGCGATGGATAACGGAATGGAAGCATCCACTCACATTCACGATGTTGCAAGTGGTGAACACGAAGGAATTGACCCTGATGCTATGCGTGCGATCCCTGTATTGAAACCACCAAAGCGAAGTTTCTGTCCAAAATGTGGTTCAGACATTCATGCCAACACCATGCTACAATGGCGAAAGTGGCGAGACTCTTCAAGTGCCGTTGTCTCGATGCAACTTGAGGCTTCCATGGAGACATCCCTCATACAAGTTGCTGCTCACTATCTCAATGTGATGCAGGCGATGAAGGATGAACGCGATGATGCAATCGCCCGAGCGGCAAAAGGCGACCCTGGAGTCATCGAAGCAAAGTTGCGCGAAAAACTCGAAGTTAGCATTCGTAAAGAACTCGAAAAAGAGATCCGCTCCGAGATGGAAGAAGAATTCAAGGGCCGAGCAGTGGCAAGTGCAGACACTAAATCCACGCCAAAGAAGCAGGCCTCGAAAGGCAAGCAAAGCGCTGCCAAGAAGGCGGCGACAAAAGCGGCGTCTGGTACCAAGAAGAAATCAGGCGGCATGTTTGGGCCAAAGAAGGTCAAGAAAACATACGACGGTGAACCAGGCGGTAAAGCGGATTGGTTCCTTAGCGAAGCCCTCGATACTGTATATGACCCTCATGGCACTGGAAAAACCGTCAAACCAGCAACGATTCTTGCCCGTTCAAGTGACGG
>DUIP01000134.1 GCA_013330285.1 Candidatus Poseidoniaceae archaeon | reverse complement strand
CTTTGCCATTCATTGTCCCTTCCCGGGGCATGATGAATGCCTTTCCAGCGGGGAGATTGGTCAACATACGTGGTCGGTTGCATATGCCATTGTCATCGAGTTTCCACTCCCTCCAATTGACTTCAAAGGTGACGTCCGTTCCTTGTTCAGATTTGACATTGAGAATTCTTCGCCGTCGCAGGTGAGGTTGAAGCGCTCCAATCCTTCGTTTTACTTCGGTAAAATTCGCAGACATACCGCCACGACTGAACATTTCGTTGGTCATACCAGGCATCGTTGCTACCCTTGCACCATCTTTGAGGGCTTGTCGTATTGCCTTTGTGTGGGTAAGAGAATATCTGGTTGGTGCGATTACGACTTGTTGTTGACGCATCAGGTTAGCGACTGGAGAAGGAGGTTCTTCCCCGTGATGTCTCGCCTTTGGCATCACAATGAGCAACACCCGATCAGAACGTTCGTTTGCCGCCTCATGCAGTGCTTGACCGATGTCCCCTGTGGTAGGATCACAAACGATGAGGACATTTTCACCTCTTCGAATATCCATACAAGTGTCAATGACCATCTTAGCACTTCGTTTCAAATGCTCTGTAACCTCTGGGATCGAGAGGTCATCGAAAGGCGTCTCATCTTCTGGTTCGATGGCAGAGATTGGTTCTACATCGGGTTGGTCTTCGGTAGCAAGAGCAATTCCTTCGAGTTCTGCCACAGCCAACTCGATTTCGTGGTCTCCTTTAGTGGCCATCGAGGTGTCGTCCTCCTCGGGTGTTTTGGCCATGCGTAAGGCAGAGCGTCTTGCATCTTGAAGGTGTGGCCGGATTGTGCTTTCGACAACGGTCCGGGATGGAGAAATTTAGCCATACGAGCGTTCTTGTGCAATGAAGAGTTGGTCGACCCATGAGCACCTACGACGAGTTCATTATTGCCGTAAAAGACATCCATCGACTGCAAGCTTTGCAAGGCCATCTTGGCTGGGACCGTGAGACAATTATGCCTGAAAAAGGGGCGTCATCTCGGGCTGACATGCTGTCATGGCTGGCCAAAGAAGCTCATGGACGGCTTGTGAGCTCAGACCTTGGTCGGATGATTTCTGAACTCGAAGGTGCTGATGATTTGGACGAGGATCAGCGAGCGAATGTTCGTGAGATGAGACGTTCACACGACAAAGCCATCAAATTACCAGAACAGTTTGTTGCTGACTATGCGCGAGCAAAATCAGAGGCCATGATGGCTTGGCAAGAAGCACGAGCGGCTTCAGATTTTTCAGCATTTGAACCTCATTTGACCCGACTTATTTCAATGACAAAAGAAAAAATAGCCTACCTCGAAGTTGAAGGGACCCCGTATGACGCCCTTCTGGATGAATTCGAAGTGGGAATGAAGGTCTCAGATTATGACCCATTGTTCGCTGGATTGCGAGAGAGGCTCGTCCCACTTCTTGATCGAATCATGGCGGCCAAGAGCACGACGCCCGACCCCCCTTGGCCTGAGGGGCTGCATTTCCCAATTGAGGAACAGACTGCGTTCTGCACCAAGGTTTCTGAAGCGATGGGTTTTGACTTCAAGGCAGGGCGAATGGACGCATCAACACACCCTTTTTCTGCAGGGCTATGGCCTGGTGACACACGGTTTACCACTCGGTATGATTTGAGTGAACCTTTCTCCTGCCTCTATGGCGTCATGCATGAAACCGGTCATGCGCTTTACGAGCAAGGCCTTGATTCGAATCATTCCTACACCCCTCGTGGTGCAGCAGTTTCACTCGGAGTCCATGAGTCACAAAGCCGTTTCTGGGAAAACCAAATCGGTCGCACTCCGGCGTTCTGGAAGGTTGTATTACCTTGGTACAAAGAGCACTTCCCTGATGCACCAGAATGGGATCCAGCGACACTCAACCGTATTGCGAACAAAGTTTCCACAGGGTATGTTCGTGTCGAGGCCGATGAAGTGACCTACAATTTACACGTCATGCTTAGGTATGAAATCGAAAAGCAGTTGTTCAATGGTGACCTTGCAGTCAAAGACTTACCAAACGCTTGGAATACGATGTTCATGGAATGGTTTGGGGTTGAAGTACCAAACGATCGGCTCGGGTGCCTGCAAGATATTCACTGGTCGATGGGTGCGTTTGGGTACTTCCCAACCTATACCCTTGGAAACCTCTATGCTGCTCAATTATTGGAATCGATGGCAGAAGACCTCGGCGATATTGATGCGCTCGTGGAAACAGGCGATTGGTCGCCCCTTTTGGCATGGTTGAGGCCAAGAATTCATGCTGAGGGGAGCAAAATGTCACCTTCAGAATTGATCGAAAAGGCAACTGGTTCAGCACCAAGTCCAGACCCGTTTTTGCGGTATGTCGAAGACAAGTACAGCCGGATTTACGGCCTGTGAAGTGTTCACTCTTCTTCGCCAAGCATCGAATTCATTCTTGCAGTGAGTTCGTTGATGGCGTCCATCAAATCGTTGGTTCGATCATCCTCGTGACCGGTACCGAAGGAAATGCCAAGCAGCGTAACCATTGCACCGGAAAGCATCAACAATGAAGGCACATAGACATCTGCAGCCGTCATCGCACCATCAACTGATTCCAACCATCCCATCGTCGCACCAATGATAAACAGCACAACGCCGACAATTACCTGTTGATATCCTTCTCCAATATTTTCTTCTAGCCAACCCAT
>DUIP01000169.1:2646-2821 GCA_013330285.1 Candidatus Poseidoniaceae archaeon | reverse complement strand
TTCGAGCAATTTCATGATTGGAACCGGATTGAAGAAATGCATGCCGATGACCTGTTCGGGCCTGCTTGTAGCCGCTGCGATATCAGCGATTGATAGCGAGGACGTGTTGGTGCCAAGGATGGCGTGAGCCGGTGCTAAGCGGTCAAGATCGGCAAAGATGCTGTGCTTCAAATCT
>DUIP01000169.1:1160-2403 GCA_013330285.1 Candidatus Poseidoniaceae archaeon | reverse complement strand
AGCGATTGAAAGCGAGGACGTGTTCGTGCCAAGGATGGCATGAGCCGGTGCTAAGCGGTCAAGATCAGCAAAGATGCTGTGCTTCAAATCTGGAATTTCTGGAACAGCCTCAATCACCATGTCAGCCTTACCAACGGCTTCAGCCATGTCACCTACTGCATGAAGACGAGCAGCCCATTCTGCCTTTTGCTCAGGCGTGGTTTTGCCACGAGCGATGCCTTTGTCCCAAAAGGCGTCAATGCGTGCCATACCACGCTCAAGACCGTCTGGAAAAGCATCGAAGAGGTTGGTTTTCCAACCTGCTTGAGCACACACTTGGGCGATACCAGCACCCATTGTTCCAGCACCGATCACGGCGACTTCTCGTATCTCCATGCCTCATGCGAAGGGGCCGAACTTCATGATGCTTCCTCGGAGTTTGACTTGTGACTTTGAGCCAATGCCACACCGCCGACGATCAGAATGAAGGAAATCAAGAGGGGGACACCGAGTTTCTCATCGAGCAGAAGCCAACCACTTAGGATGCCAAATGGGGGTACCAAGTAGACATAGAGGGCGCTCTTTCCTGCACCGATTGTGCGAATACCATCCGCGAACCAGACGTAGGAAATTACGGTTGAAAACACGGCAAGGAAGACCAACGAAATCCACCCGTTCATGTTTGAATCGGGCAGACCAACCTGCCAGGTCTCAATCGCCACAACTGGGGTGAGAAGAAGAAAACCAACCACTGAAGACCAAACGGTGAGATGCAGAGGCGACATCGATTCTGTTGCATCGGGTGCAGGTGTGGTCATGGCCTTCTTCATCAGAATGCTGTTGCAGGCCCAAGAGAACGCTGCTGCCGCAATGAGGAGATCGCCCAAAGCTCGCTCGTTGAACGGGATATCGACATTCGGTGAATACAAGAACAAAATGGTGACACCACTGATGCCCAAAGCAAGACCAGTGCCAAGGCGCCAATGCATCTTTTCGTTGAGAAAAACGATGGCAAGCAAGGCAGTGAAAAAAGGATTGAAGGTAATCATGAGCGACGCATCCCCTGCTGCAGTGTACTGCATACCAAACATGAAAAATGCCTGGTAAACGACAGTGGAAAAGAAACCAATGAGCGCAACCCGTTTCCACTCACCCCGTGTAGGAAGTGCCCAATTATTGGTCGCCTGTAACAACCCAAGAAAGCAGACGATAGCGACAACATAGCGCAACCATGCGGCTGCAAACGGTGCCATTTCTTCGGCTA
>DUIP01000169.1:0-761 GCA_013330285.1 Candidatus Poseidoniaceae archaeon | reverse complement strand
TAGATGCTTCATTCAAACCGCTCCAAACCAAGTTGGAGCATGCGGGAGCGGGGCAAACCGATTTCGGGTAATCCTGCTGCAGGAGCGTACATTTTCAGGCCCTCGAGACGAGACACGTAGAGGCCATACGAAGCGATGTCGTGAGGCTGGTAGGGCGTTGGAACACCCATTCGTGTGAGGGTTGCGCATGCTGCTTCAGAATAAATGGGGAAGAGGTTGGTGCTAAAATGCATCCATTCAGAAACACGCTGCGCATCGATATGATCGAGTGTCAAGAGATGTTCAAGCATCGAGACGTCAGGGTACGTCGTGGTGCGCAAGGTCATCTCGACCTCATTGGTGATGTCCTCTGGCCAAGCAAAAGGTGAGTGATTCGCCCACACATCGGCAATACGTATGTGTTCTAACGAAGCCTCACTCTCGACTGAAAACAGAGCGTTAGAATACGCTTCATCATCAACGCTGTCCGCAACGAGGTCGGGGAGCGCTGCGTAGAACGCATCACACATGTCGACATCAACGCCATAGAGCGAAACTGGGATCATCAAAAGGCCCCCGTGACGCACTCAAGCTTTTGCACCGATACCGGATGCAATTTGGCGAGCAGACATTGGCTTGTTGGCAACCCATTCTTGCTTGAAGAGTTCCTTGAGGTCTTCTTCATCTTGGGCGGTCGGTAGAATGGTGTGGAGGTAAGCCTGGTATTCTTCTTCAGAGCCTTGGAATTCTTCACCATCAACAGTGCAGTTGGTTTTCTTGAA
>DUIP01000214.1:1718-3093 GCA_013330285.1 Candidatus Poseidoniaceae archaeon | reverse complement strand
GAATCAGGATGATGTTCAAAGTGAACTGGATTCACCTGATGCAGAAGTTCTCCTTCTTGATCAACATCTTCGATGTGCACGCCAAGTTGTTGTAAGCATCGACGCATGGCTCGCGCATCTTCTCCCGCACAACCAACATTGTGTAACTCGACTGATTCTAACGATTGAGACGCCAGAAGAAGGGCACGGATCAGATGGCTTTTCGATGGAGGGAGAGACCATTGAACCGGTTCGGTTGAACTGGGAGGCGTGACCCTTAATGCATGAACATCGTTTCTGCGATGGCCCTTGCCGCTTGAGGTCCAGCGCTTTGCCCAACGCTTGCCCATGATGTGGCCACAGTCCCTTTCCCCATCAACCCTTGCAACACAGCATAAAGACCGACGAGCCATAGCCTGCCACATGGCCCTTCTCGATGCGTTGATGCGTCCGCTGTTGGACCTGCGCATTTCTGTCACCGACCGATGCAATTTCCGTTGTAGGTATTGCATGCCCAGAGAACATTTTGGCAGTGAGCATGTCTTCCTCGAGAAGACTGAAATTCTTTCATATGAAGAAATCACAAAGGTTGCATCTGCAATGCTCCCCCTTGGCCTGCGTAAACTACGAATCACAGGCGGTGAACCGCTTGTTCGCAAAGATCTTTCCAACTTGATTGAAATGCTGCGCAGCCTCGATTCAAACCTTGATATCGCCCTCACCACGAACGGTATACTTCTTGCAAAGCATGCTCAAAAACTGAAAGATTCCGGCCTAAATCGAGTCACAATAAGCCTCGATGCCTTGGATACTGAAGTCTTTCAGCACATGGGTGATACAGCACATAGGCCAGATGAAGTTGTGGAAGGCATTGATGCTGCCCTCAAAGCAGGTTTGGGTGTGAAAATTAATACTGTTGTTCAGCGAAATGTAAATGAAAACCAACTTGGTAAAATTGCCCTGATGGCGCATAAGCGCCAGATTATTCCTCGCTTCATTGAGTTCATGGATGTTGGAACTACGAATCAATGGAACCTGGAATCTGTGGTTTCTGGAGAACAAATAAGAAAAATCCTAAGCGAATCAATCGGCCCACTCAAACCAGTATCATCTGACCATCCCTCGGATGTGGCGAAACGCTGGAAGACCGACGATGGAGATCATATTGGCCTTATTCAGTCGGTGACAGCGCCTTTTTGCGGCGATTGTTCACGAGCGAGACTTTCGGCAAATGGTTCGATGTACACGTGCCTCTTTGCTACACAAGGCAATGATCTACGATCTTTGATTCGCATGGGTGCGAATAAGTTCGACCTCCAAGAAGCTGTGAGCACCATCTGGTCAAAGCGCAACGATCGATATTCTGAGGGACGAACACAAATCACTCAATCTTCGA
>DUIP01000214.1:0-1298 GCA_013330285.1 Candidatus Poseidoniaceae archaeon | reverse complement strand
ACGCTTTGCGAGTTAGTATCAACTAACTTGAATCGCCATGTCCCCGAATCCGAACCTATCGTTGTCGAGTCGATGACAAAATAATCACCTTGACTCACCGAATAACCAGCATCTCGATCGTGGAATGAAACATTGGCACCTATCAATCCATAGACGTCGGCGTCAGCAACCTTTCCTCCTAACGGATTACCATCTTCTGAGGAATCTGGTGCGAGGTTCCATTGGAGTTTAGCAGGATCAATGGTTTGGTCGAGGCTTGTTAAACGGACCACATGAAAGCCGTTTGACAACCCACGTACGCTCACTGTGGCTTGTGGGGCGCTTTTTTCTGTCGTTGTGAGGGCGCCTTGCATCAGTACAAACACCATACTGGATAGCATCACCGTGATGGCAAGCAGCAATACAGTAGCGATGACGGGGCTCACGGCCTCGTCATTTCCCGCCCTCCGCATGCTGCGCATGATTCCACTGTGTCAACGATGGGACTTGAATCAACCGATGGCAAGAGAGCGATTTGAAGGGTTTTCAAATCGTTTTTAGAAGAGCCAAACTGGTTTGTCGCATTCCATGGCTCGCTTGATGCCACCGATGGGACCAAGGATCCTCAGAATTCCCTCGGTCATCAAATCGCCTTTGAAGAATGCATAACCCATGTTTTTGGTGCGCAGTGAATTTTTCAGCGCACGACCAAGAGAAGCTCGAAGACGGTCTTCATAGGCTGTGAGAGGTGCTCCTGTGTCCAGATGATCGAGGATTGCCTCTGCTGCAAAACAACCTGAGATGATCGCTTGTGAGATACCACCGCCATTGCTCGGCATCACAAGACCTGCAGCATCACCCACTGCAAGGGTGGTCCCGTCCACCATGGTTTTCACAGGACCGCCCATTGGAATCCAACCGCCTCCCCATGAAAGCACTTCAAATCCAAGTTCATCGCAAAATGCTTGCAAGTGTTCTTTCAAATTGCCTTTGAGGTATCCAGCACGAACACCAAGCCCGACGTTCGCAGTGTTAGGTCCCTTTGGAATGATCCATGCATAACCGGACGGGGCGACTGAGCCCAAGAACACATCAAAGGTTTCAGGGACATCTCCTTGAACTTGAGCGTACATTGTAGGAACTTGGTCTTTAGGTCTATAGCGTTCATCATCGCCATGCCGAAGTCGTCCCACATGGGCCAAAGAGCCACTAGCATCAATCAAAAAGTCGAATGTGTATCTGCCTTTTGTGGTTACTAAGACGTCCCTATTCGATTTCCGTTGGTGTTGAATTCGAGTCATCGCTTCATCCATTTGAAT
>DUIP01000092.1 GCA_013330285.1 Candidatus Poseidoniaceae archaeon | reverse complement strand
AAATTGGCGAAATATTATGCCACAATGACTGAAATCTACACTGATTTCGAGAAGAAACCTGTCGGAGAACAAAGTTTGACTCGCATTATGATGGGCACTGTCAAAGCGGCTGTCGAACATGCTGGAGCAACATTTGGCGAAGAGGCCTTCCCAATCATTCGTGCTTTGATGTACCTCGACGGTCTTGTGATTCGCACGCACCCCGACGCATTGCTGATTCAATCCATGGGCCCATTTTTGGAAGAATTCAAAACAAAACTGGAAATTTGAGGTAAGAATATGGCATCGATTGCAATTGTGGGTGCGGGACTTTCAGGTCTGAGATGCGCCACATTGTTGCAGGCTGCGGGCCATGAGGTCTCTGTCTATGAACGCTCGAATTCGATTGGCGGGCGAATGAGAACCGACGAGGTTGATGGTTTTCTGCTCGATCATGGATTTCATGTCATGCAGACGGCGTATCCAACTTCAAAACGGGCTTTTGACTTCAATGCAATGGGCGCCAAAGCCTTCGAACCTGGCGCCCTTATTGTCCAACAACGAAAAAACAAGGCGAAATTTTGGCGCATGGCCGATCCGTTTCGTCGCCCAATCCAAGGTGCGATGAGTGGACTCAACCGTTTCGCATCTCCATTCGATCTGCTGCGAGTCGCTCGACTGCGGTTTTCGGTGCGCCGTGGTGGAACCGAGCGAGTCTTTGGAGGCGAGAACCATGATACACGCCATTACCTCGAGCGTTCTGGATTCTCAACTTCGATGATTGACCGCTTTTTCCACCCACTCTTCTCCGGGATTTTTCTTGAGGATGATTTGCGAACCAATGAACGGATGTTCCGATTTGTATTTCGAATGATGTCGAAAGGAGACATGATTTTACCCAAAGGTGGAATCATTGCGGCACCAAATCAACTCGCAGAACGCTTAGGTGCTGAACGGATTCATCTCAATAGCCATGTGAATATTGTGAATGATACCACGATTGAAATTGATGGTAAACCCTCTTCCTTTGACGCAGTTATTCGTGCATTTAACACGCAACAGCATTTGGAAAAGCGGCATGTTTGGACGCTCCATTTCGATGCTGAATCCTCCCCTCTCAGGTCGCAACATGTGCTGCTCAACGGTGATGTCAAACTCCACAATGGCTTGATCGCCCATCTCGCAGTTCCTTCCGATATACAACCAACCTATGCACCACCCGGTCGCTCGCTCGTAACCGTCACAGTCGTTGGTGAGAGAGCCGAAGCAGCTGGGTACACAGACGCAGCGGCCGTTGAAGCAGCAGTGAGACAAGAACTTGCCCTGTGGTTTCCCTCTTCTTCCCCAGCATGGCGCCTTCTCGCCATTCAACACATCGAGCATGCTTTGCCCGAAGTTGGGTCAGATTGTATCCTTGAGTCTGCACCCAGAATCAACGGGTTTGAATGCGGTGATCATACCCTTCATGGCAGTGTCGAGGGAGCGCTCCAATCTGCAGAGTCGGTAGCGAAAGCCGTTGATGCTTACGTCCGAGGTTGATTGGATGTACAGTTTGAATGAAACCACCTGTTCGACGGGCTTTGGCCGCCGAATTCTCCGCGTGTCTAATTCAGTTAATGCTTGGGTTTGGATGGCATATGACCAACTAAATCTGGAATTGATTCGGGATATCGAACAGCGATTTGGGACGATTGGCCTTGTGTTCATTGAGTCAGAAATGAAAGGGCGTTCTCGACCCTATCACAAGCAAAAGTTGGCGCTCCTGCTTTCCAATCAACGTCATTTCAGCTTAGAGGCTCAAGCCCAAGGCTATGCCGTTCAATACATCGTCACGAAGGGCGATTATGCTGGAGTCATCGAAGCCCTTGCAGAACCTGAACGCCCAATTCACTGCATTGAAGCAGCTGAATATTCAACGAGATTGGAACTTGAGTCACTCATTGACTCAGGTCATCTTGTTACCCACTCACACCGTGGATGGTTAACGCCTCGCAATTGGTTTGTTGAGGCAGTAGGGACAACGCCACCTTTCCGAATGGATCGTTTCTATCGAAAGGTTCGAACATCCACGGGATGGCTTATGGCCAACGGGCAACCTGTGGGTGGAAAATACAGCTTTGATGAAGAAAACCGTAAACCATGGAAGGGTGAACCAGCCGCCCCTTCAGTGCCGGTGTTCGAATCAGATGAGATTGACTCAGAAGTCGAAGAACTCGTCAATCGAGTCTTTCATGACCATCCAGGTTCAATCGATTTTAGCCAAATCCCAACCACTCGTCATGACGCGGGCCGTATGCTTGACTTCGCTCGACAATGCCTCATGCATTTTGGCACCTATGAAGATGCAATGTCGACCGATAGTCGCGGCTTGTTTCATACACGCCTTGCCTCATTACTGAATCTTCACAGGGTCATGCCTCGAACGGCCATTGAACTTGCCCTTGAGAGCGACGCCCAACTCAACAACATTGAGGGGTTTGTGCGCCAACTTATCTGGCGCGAGTATGTTCATCATATTCACGAAGTGACCGATGGCTTTCGGACGTTGGAGATCAACCGGTCCATGTCGCGACGCGATGCGAATTGGCATGAAACTGCACCGCTGGATTCTGAAGCTCATCCAAATCATCTCGAGCAAACCTACCCACTACCACAGGCGTTCTGGGGCCAGAAAAGTGGTCTTGCCTGTTTGGATGAATCCGTAAGTTCGGTGATGGATGAAGGTTGGACACATCATATTCCAAGGCTGATGGTGCTGAGTAACATTGCCCATCTGCTTGATGTTCATCCGCGAGAACTCACAGATTGGTTCCATGTTGCCTTCATTGATGCCTACGATTGGGTAGTTGAACCCAATGTGCTCGGGATGGGGACCTTTGCACTTGGCTCGGCGATGATGACAAAACCATATGTTGCAGGCTCTGCATACATCAATCGAATGAGCAACCACTGCAAAAGTTGCGAATTTCACCCGAAAAAAACATGCCCAATTGGGCGGCTCTACTGGGCTTATCTTGATCGCCACTCGCTTGCATTTTCCGGAAATCATCGGCTTTCAATGGCAATGAGAAATGTTGCAAAGCGCAGTGAAGAGATGAAACGAGTCGATCACCGAACATTTCTTCGAGTTCAAGAGGCACTCACCAACGGCCAGACACTTCGGCCAGATGAACAGTAACTCAACGGTGAGCCATTTGGCAATTAGGGCAGTGGTCAAGACGACGCCCTCCGTAGCGAAGTCGAACAATCAATGTGCTACATTGTAAGCATGGTCGCTCATTCCGGCAAAAGGCGTAATGGCGCCATGTTCTACGTGGTTCCCCCCTTCGTTTACCTGCAGCAGCGATATCTTTTGGAACGGTGACGCCACCGGTTTCATAGGCTTGTACAGTGACTTGTTTGATGCATTGAGCCCAAGTGTGGAGTTTCTCCTCTGAAAGATCACATGGCCGGTCATCAGGATGAATCCCTGCGATAAAGAGAATCTCAGAGCGGAGGTAATTCCCCAGTCCTGCAAAACTTCTCTGGTCAAGCATCAAGGTTGCCGCCTTCTTTCGAAAACACTTCTTGGATTTGAGTTGAGAAAAGAGTGCGTCCACGGTCACTCCCTCATCCAACACATCGGGACCAAGACGAGCTAAAAACGAGTGAAGAGGCTCCTCCGCAGTCGGAATCAAATCGATATCCGTTGCTGACCAGAGACGTACAGCGTGCTTTTCTGTGCACAATTCAGCTCGTAACGTGCGCCTCATTCGGGGTTCAGTTGTTCTCAAGTGAACC
>DUIP01000138.1 GCA_013330285.1 Candidatus Poseidoniaceae archaeon | reverse complement strand
GCAGGTATCATTGGTTGAATCGACGTTCATGAGCACGGGCTAATCGCCGCGTGCAACGCCTCGTCTTGAGTTCTTCACCAGCCAAGTTGCCTCAATTGCATCACCGACTTGAAGAAGGAGAAGCACAAGATTGGCCCATGGACGTGATCTCTCACTGGTTTTGGGGTGTGCTTGCCACCCGTAAACACGTCAATTGGAAGATCGCTGGAACGATGGCTGTCCTACCGGACCTGCTCGCTTTTCTTCCCTCCTTCATGTATTCCCTCGCCTATGGTATCGATCGTCCAAGCGTCGACGACACCACCGTGACCTCCGACTTTCCCGCTATCACTTGGGAGGTCTACCAGTACACGCACAGTGCAGTTGTCGTCACCTGTGCAGTTTTGCTGACATGGTGGTTCTTCTCTCGGTTCCAATTCGCTCGTCTCAAGTCGAACTTCGCCGAGCACCACCGCTCCAAACCGCTGTTGATGGCCTTCCTGCTCTGGGTTCCGTGGTACCTCAACATCCTGTTGGATATCCCATCTCACACGCTGCAATTTTTCCCGACACCAATATTCTATCCGATTTCTGACTTCGGTGTCGACGGCACCCGTTGGTCAACCCCGATCGTTCTTTTCACAAACGTAGGTGCGTTGGTGCTTCTGTGGCTTTACGTGCTGTACAGGGACCACAAAGCAAAGAGTTGAGTTCGCTCCATCGAGTTATGAAGCGTTTTCCTCGGTTTCTTCCATCCCAACAATTTCGTAATTTGAGGGAAATAAAGCGACCGCCACTCCAAGCACAAGACACATCAGGCCCCAGCCAAACATTTGGCGTACGAACAGCATTTCCAAAGCAATGACCACCAGAAGCATGCCGCCAATGTTGGAAGTCCAAACGAGGGTCTTGAATGTGGAGAGGGTGACGCCGGGCGTGCCTTCCTTTCTGAAGGGGCCGAACTCACCACCAAATCGCTGTGCTGTGTCTTGCTTTCCTTTTTTCGACATGTTGTATCCTCCTTAACGGTCAATCATGGTGATGGCGTCGGTCGGGCAAGCCAACACGCACAACCTGCAACCCGTGCAGGCGTCTCGAACAATTCTGGCTTTACGATTCGATTCTACATTGATGAGTGGACTTGCCATGGCGACTTTGTACAGATCGATGGCATCATCATCGCAAACAATGGTGCACTGGTCACAACCAATACAGAGGCGTTCTTCGACAAACGCCACTGCTGTCTCTCCGCCTTTTGATGCCGCATGTTGCTCGCCTCGTTGACGGTTCAGTGAACTGCGAATGCGCAAGGCCTCAGCCTCTCTGCGCTTTTTCAGGTCATCCGAGGATGTCATGCGGATTCCTCCACGAGGTCATGCTCTTCAAACTTGACGACCGCCATGTTGACCAAAAGATCGCCAAAGCAGTAGAATGCGCCTACCAAGAGTGGCGGGTTCCATGCAGTAAGTCCGGTCCACGGAACTTCGCTGGCCCAGGTCCAGTTTTGCAATTGCGTGCCGATGATTTCCATGCCTAATGCGGCCCATGCCATCGCTGCATACAACCTTGGTTGTGGACCATATTTTGTGAACACCAACACGAGAACAAGCAGAACGACAGCTGACGTGTCACCTCCCGTGTAGGCGCCATAAGCAACCACTGGCACAAATGGCATCAGGGATGGAAGCGCCCACGATTCCTTCATTTTCTCTGCCATCATTCGGCCAAGATCGAACAAGAAGTAATGGCCTGCGGGAACAAATAATGGCATCAGTCCCCGTTGATATTCGTAAATGCCCCACACTTCACTGAAAAACAGTTCCATCGGGGTGGCGAAGGCGACCACCGTGATCATCTCAATGCGTACCTTTCTGGTTTCTTTAGCATAAATGTAAGCAAAAAGTCCCCAACACCAGACATTGACTGGCCATTCGGGAGAAATGATGGATGTTAGCAGTCCACCAGCAGCAGTGGCGGATACCCATAGCCCAATGACGATGGTGAGGATGTACACCCATGCCCTGTGCATGGCTCAGCGAGGAGGCTCATTCACTTAAGGAACGACGGCGTTTTTATCTTCCTTGTAGGCAAGAAGCTCCTTGCCCATGGCGAGCATCGATAACTCAGCAACAAGGGCATGCCAACCATGTGCGTGTTCTCCATAATCTTCACCAACATCGTGGATGGATTGGAAAATAGCGCTCGGAGAATTGAGGTTGTCATTGTCTCCTTTCTTTGGGTTAATTCTGTAAAACCAAGAGGCTGCTTGGCCATCAACAAGGTAGACGACGGGCTCGACAGGTGAGCCTTCTTCAGTTTTCAAACAGGTTGGAACGCCTTCTTGAATCAGGAAATTCTCCACATCGACGCCGCCCTTGGCGTACATCAGCCGGTTCATCTTTCGATTAGAAAGTTCAAGAATTTGCTCACCCTTGGTCACGACCATGATCCCTAATCCATAGGTGCCTCGATCGTTTTTGATGAACGCCACAGGTTGCCTCTCGATGCCATGTGCTGCGTACTTTTCAGCCAGACCGTCAAGGAAATCATCGATTTCTTGAGCCAAACGAATCCTACAGCTTTCCTTCTCCAAGCACTTGTTTTCAGAGACAAACCACTCACTCATCAGATGCCATGCATCGATCTCGAGCAGATCAGCAATTTCCTCAACATAGCCTTGCAATTGGATGTAATGCTCGGATTTCCGCCTTCTGTGCCATCCCATCTCCTTCGGGGGGAACACTTGGGCTCCAAGACCAGGCAGAACACCCTCGGTGAGATCATTATTGAGCAGGGTGAGGTCTGGAATTTCACCATCGACGAGCAGGTATTCTTCCCCATCATTGACTGCAACCTCGACTGGGGAAAGTTCGACTGGACCAGACAATCCATCAAGCCAACCTCGCTCCTCAAACATAGGAGAGCCAACAGTGCATCGATAGCCTGCCATCTTCAACAGTCGCTGAATTGTTGCGATGTTTTCCACATATCCTTTGTTTCGAGTGTGTGCTTCTGGATAGAGATGAATCCATTCACAGTCACCGTAATTTCGCTTGATATGTGTGCCCATCAGGGCTGAAATATCATCCATGTCCTGTTCAGCGATGTTGTTGAAACCAGCTGGAAAGTGATTCGCATCAACGACGGCTATTTTCCAATCAGCGTCCCTGACATCTACGCTTCCGTAGAATGGGATGGGGACTTCGGCGCGTTTTTGGTTCATCCATTGTGAAATGGTGTCACGATGCGCTTCCAAATGAGCGCTTAAATCGTGTAAAGAACTCACCCAATCACCTCGTCGAGAAGTGCTATTGCACTTCGCTGTGGTGCTTTGTCGCCTCGGTCGAGTATATGAATTGCTTCAAACAATCCGATGCCGATGGCCAATTCAGGTTGACCTTTGAATGCCTTTGAAAGTCGAGGATAACGCCGTAGGACCTCATCCCCTCTTGGCTTAAGTTCGTCGATAAGGGACGTGATCAAGCCGGGTGAAGTGGCTCTCCCAGCAGGTAATTTCGGACGACGAACAATCTCTGGAGGTAGGTTGGTCAAATCAGCAGCGGCTCTCAGTGCGGCTTTCTCTTCGAGTGAGGCAGGCAGACGCCATTCCATCGGTAATTCCATCGAAGCGGCTCGATGAGCGCTGCCAAGGAATGGGACTCGCACTTCAAGTGAATGCGCCATCGAATGGCGGTCGACGAGTCGCAACTGGAAATTGCTCAATTGACCATGTTCCAATTCAAAATTGAGGAACGATTCCAATGAACCCGTGTGAGCGGTGCCGCTGTGATCTTCTGCATACCACGCATCACCAACAGGAAGATTGCCTTGTTCGATCATTCTCGCCATTGGATGGTCCATCGCAGCAAGCCTTGCGTCGATGAGTTGAGCATGCTCCTTCAGGTTTCGATACCTCGGATAGCCAGCATGCAATTCATCTGCACCCTGTCCACACAAGCCCACAGTAACATGCTCAGACATCTTGTCAAACAATGGTTGGAAAAACAATACAGTGACATCGAAGTCCTCGCCATGCCACGTCAAATCAGGGAGCCGTTGATCGAATGAATCGGCTTCGAGAATGTACTGATGGTGTTCGAGGTCGAGCGAAGAGGCCACATGTTCAGCAGCCATCCAATCGGGGTTGTCCTCACTTTCTGCCACAGTCCAACATGCCGGCACTGGTTGACCCGCTCGTTGAGCAGCTTCATGGGCAACCGCAGCGACAAGCGAGGAATCAAGTCCACCGGACAAGACGATACCCATTGGGACCTCGCCCATCAAACGCTGGCTCACACCATCGACGAAGGATTCCAAGAGGTCACCGGCTTGGGATAAAGGATCCCAAGTTGCTTTCGGTGCGAGACGTTGTCGTTCCACATCTGCCTTATCGACCATGACAGGTTTTCCGTCTTCAAGTGCCCATACCTCCACAGTTCCTGGCCGAACCTGGTGAACACCTTTGAGCAGGGTTGTACCGTCGAGTGGGTATTCCCAAGCAAGCCTTGCAATCAAGGCCGCTTCATCGAACTGCGGAATATGACCTTCATGTGCGCGAAGGGCCTTTGCCTCACTTGCGAACAACAAACTACCATCGGCAAACGTTCTGACCAAGGGCTTGATGCCGAGTGGATCTCGTGCCAAAAGGAGGTGTTCTGTTGTTGGATCCCACAGGCAAAAGGCGTACATGCCATCCATTTTGGCTATCCATTCTGCATGTTGTCGTGCAGAAAGCGGCCTGGTTGATTGTTGGGATTTAGCTTGAAAATGGAGGGCCATAATGGCCTCGGAATCAACGCTGCTTGACCACGGATAGGAGTGATTGTTCTTCCTTAGGGAGGTGTGGTTGTAAATTTCACCGTTGGCAATCAGCACCTCACCTTCTGGGCCGAAGATTGGTTGGTCACCTCCTGCACGATCAACAATGGCTAAGCGTGTGTGTCCAAGGGCCAAATGTTCGTCAGCCCATGCATCTTGACCGTCTGGACCACGGTGAATTTGTAATCTGTTCATGGCGTGAACTACGTTGATGTCTGGTCGCCCAAACATACCCGAAATTCCGCACATAGTGGAACATGGAAGGTTCGCCCTTCTTCAACCCATGCTGGGGAGTGCTTTCACCAAACGGGGTATTGAACCATGACAACAGCCATGAGGATCATCGCCAGCGAAAAGCCAACGAAGTAGGTGATTTGTGGGGGATCTGAAGAGTTCGTTTCGTCGCTCATTGACGTCACCAATCCTTCCCAAATGACGCCATCATTTGAACATATTGAGGGCTGTGGCTCGTTTCAACTCATAATGAGCAAGAACGGTTCAAGCACGAGAATAAGCCCAAGTGGGACCAAGGTCATTGTTGCATTGTCGTCGATATAGCGCAACCTCGGCCATTCAGATGCAACACAAAGCGGCCCAAAGATCACCGCAAGCCAGAGTGGCGTTGCAAAAAAGTGCCAACATGCAATCCAAATCGCACTGATGAAGAGGCATGAGTAGATCACAACGCTTCGTGTTTCCGTTCCTCTTCTACGCAATTCACCCATGAAAGGATCGCCAAAGGCAAGGGACAAGATGAGTGGCCACGCATATGCTTCGGTTGGAGCGAGAAGAAACACGACACCGACGCCGAATGCTCCCCATGCGAGGGCAGAGACTTGCTTTGCTTCGTATTCCCTTTGCCCAAAGATGGTAATTCCTAATTTGAGTCGAATTCCTTCCGCAGCAAGGATTGCTAAGATGATGATGGAGACCACTTGTGGGACTTCGACACCAATTGTGTCCGCAATTGTTTGGCCCCATTCAAAGAACACGAATGGAATAACTGCCATGCCAACATGGATGCCGCGACGAAAAATATGCCCGCTCATTCCGCCAACTGATAGGTCCACTGGATTGGTTAACTCGACGTGTTCACTCATTCTTATTGTCTCCAATGAAACGAATCACATCGTCAAGGGACATATAACCTGACGCTAATTTTTCGAGTAAATCATCAAGTTCTGGGGCTTCGAGGATTTTCCGTTCATGGTGGGCGAGCAGGCGTTCTCGCCAGCGCGCTCGTTGGGAACGCCCAGAAGAGGGGAGCGTCAAGAGGACGTTCGATGCCTCTTCAATCCCCGTACCATGGAGGGCAGAGGTCAACATAACGGGAGGTGAAGTTCCCGTCCCAAGTTCATAGGACTCCCTCAATTCATCAGCATGACGATTGGCACCTGGCAAATCGCATTTGTTGACGATGACGGCGTCTGCTAATTCGAGCAATCCGGCCTTTTCTGCTTGTACTCCGTCGCCTCGTGCAGGGCCTTCAACGACCAAAATACGATCAGCAATGGCGGCACATCGAACTTCTGCCTGCCCGGCTCCTACAGTTTCAATCAACACCCGGTCCCACCCTAAGGAAAGCAAAAATTGTGTCATATCAGCGACGATCAGTGGCACGCTTCCAGATGCTTTACGGGTGGCGATTGAGCGGAGGTAAATATTGTTCTTTAATGCCGGATCATCAACAACTGTCATTCGAACTCTGTCGCCAAGTAACGCACCCCCCGAACGGGGTGATGATGGGTCCACAGCGAGCAACGCAACCCTTAGGCCAGCCGTGGACCATGACCTCAAGAGACCATCCAAAAGGCAGGACTTGCCAACGCCAGGGGCGCCTGTGATCGCTAGGGATTGCCAATGTTCGGATTCAGATTTTTCTTCACCGATGATGGCATTGATTTCTGCAAGAGTGATGCTTCTGTTCTCGAGTGCAGTCAGCGTCCTTGCTAACGACCGTCGGTCGCCTTGCATCGCCGCCTCAATCATTGCTTGCACTGCTCTCACCTCAAGCTTCAGAGGACCAATGCCAGGTGCTGGGTTGGCCAACGCCAGCATCGTCCATAGCGTTGGATGCCTGAATAAATTCTAGAATTTCGGACGTTGGTGTTCCCGGTCCAAAAATCGCACGAATCTTACACTCAAAGAGGGCGTTTCGATCATCTTCGGGGATGATACCTCCTCCAAATACGATGACATCGTTCAAGCCCTCAGTGCGTAACAATTCACATACCTTCGGGAATAAATGGCCGTGCGCACCGGAGAGTGAGGAAAGGCCAAGGAACCTCGCATCTTCATCCCGTACAGTGTCGACGATTTGTTGAGCGCTTCGTCGAAGGCCTGTGTAAATCACTTCGTGACCTGCATCCCTCAACGCCCGGGCTACAACTTTAGCACCACGATCGTGGCCATCGAGTCCGGGTTTTGCCACGACAATACGCAACGGTTCGCCCATGAACGGAGGACGGAACGCTTACCTATCAACACACCCCTTCCTCAAAGGCATCGATACATGGTTCGATTTGACGTGTTCAATAGAGGGTAAAGAGTCGGCATTCAGGGCAGTCTTTGAGTGGCAACGCATAAGGGCGGGTTTTCTGTCCGATGGTTAGGGAAGCCCATGTCATCGACAGAGCAACGACTCCAAGATTTGCGAAATCGAAAGGCGCGCAGCGAGGCTGGCGGTGGACAAGCAAGGGTTGATGCACAGCATAATCGTGGGAAAATGACCGCCAGGGAACGCATGGAAATGTTGCTTGATGATGGTTCCTTCCAAGAGATTGATGCGTTGGTTGAACACCGATGCCGCGACTTCAACATGGATGCCAACATCATTCCAGGTGATGGCGTCGTCACAGGCCACGGTACAATCAACGGTCGTGAAGTGTTTGCTTTTGCTCAGGACTTCACCGTTTATGGTGGCTCACTTGGGGAAATGCACGGCTTGAAAATTTGCAAAGTGCTCGACATGGCACTCAAGACAGGTCGCCCCGTCATCGGCATGAACGATTCTGGGGGTGCGCGAATCCAAGAAGGCGTTGCATCGCTTGGCAGTTATGCTGAGATTTTCTTTAGAAACGTCAGAGCATCAGGCGTTGTTCCACAAATTTCCGTCATCATGGGACCATGTGCTGGTGGTGCAGTGTATTCACCTGCCATCACAGACTTTGTCATCATGGTCGACCAAACCGCTCACATGTTCATTACTGGTCCTGAGGTGATCAAAACGGTCACCAATGAAGTGGTGACCTTCGAAGATCTTGGAGGGGCCATGACCCACGGAAGCAAATCGGGAGTGTCCCATTTTACCGCAAATGATGATGAAGGGGCCATCTTACTGGCTCGTGAACTCACGGACTTGTTACCTCAGAACAACCTTGAACGACCGCCCGACAAGAAAACTTCCGATCCAATCGATCGTTCGTGTGATGCACTTGATAGCATCATACCGGACGTTGCAACCAAGCCTTACGATGTCCTCGATGTGATCAGCGAGATCCTTGACGATGGGGCTTTCTTGGAAGTTCAAGCCGATTGGGCACAAAATATCGTGATTGGATTTGGACACCTTGGCTCCCATACCGTGGGTGTTGTGGCGAATCAACCCAAGGTGCTTGCAGGCTGTCTTGATATTGACGCCAGTGACAAAGCCGCTCGTTTTGTTCGCTTCTGTGATGCGTTTAACATCCCCATCATTACCCTTGAAGACGTTCCTGGATTCTTACCCGGCACGAACCAAGAGTGGGGTGGTATTATCCGCCACGGTGCAAAGTTGCTCTACGCCTTTGCCGAAGCAACCGTCCCTAAGTTGACGGTCATTCTTCGCAAGGCTTACGGCGGTGCTTACGACGTGATGTCTTCAAAGCACATCCGTGGTGATTACAACGTTGCTTGGCCTACAGGTGAATTGGCAGTCATGGGTGCAGATGGTGCTGTCGAAATTATCCACAAGAGACGCATAGCTCATGCACGAAACGCTGAGCAGGAACGTGCTCGACTGACCGAAGATTTCAATGAAAAATTCGCTAACCCGTACAAAGCTGCTGCTCTTGGCTACCTTGACGATGTCATCGAGCCGAATGAGACTCGACGACGCCTCGCACGGGCCCTTGAAATGCTATTGGACAAGGAAGAACTTCGACCTGCTCGAAAGCACGGCAACATCCCTCTGTGAGGTTTCATTATGGCGGGTACAGATCGAACAATTCTGCGAATGGCAGCGATTGCTGCAGTGATTGCTGAACTGGCACAACAAGGTGAAGATGTGTCACTTGTGGCGCGCCAACCAGGACTTGCATGGTCACAAGACCATCGTAGAATGAACACAGGCCAATCGGGCCTCATGCACCAACGAGCGAGCCGCTCACCATGGAAGTGATTGTATGTCTGAAACGAGAAAAGTTGTTGTCGACGGCGTTGAATTCGAAGTTGAACTCGAAGGCGAAGGGACCTCATGGTCTGCTACCGTTGAAGGGACGACCTTCAACATCGAAATTCCAGATGCAGCACCAGTGTCGAAGAAGAAACGCTCAGGTGGCGGTAAAAAGAAAAAATCAGGAACAGTCTCTGCCAATATTCCTGGAAAAGTCGTCACCGTTGAAGTGAATGAAGGCGATGAGGTTGTTGAGGGTCAAGTGATCTTGATTCTTGAAGCCATGAAGATGCAGAACGAAATTCAAGCACCGGTCTCTGGTACAGTGGTCTCAGTGCAGTGCGAAGAGGGGCAAGCCATCGAAGCCAACATCCCCCTTGTCGTGATTGAGCCTGTGGCAGAACCTGCTGAAGAATGACTGTTGAAGGGTTCAACATCCTCAATTCACCCCTGATTCTGTACGACCATTAAAGAGGTGTCAGTGTTTGTCATTATCCATGGGCGGAACGGCTGTGTGTGACTTTCTTGGTTGTGGAGAAGCAGGGACCATCGTATCTCGACTTTCGCCAGAAGGATACCTTGTCGCTACTGGCAAGAAAGCGTACTCTTTCCGTGAAGCCTACCGGCGTTTTCACTACTGTGCAAGTTGCCACGACAAATTGATGAATGGTGTTTGGTCGAGGGTTCGTAAGCCAGATGACAAGCAAGACGGCCACGTTGCGCCAACGGCCATTTAATTCTCTTGAGCGAGAGGCTGATAAGCGGTCACGCACTCGGTTCAATATGAACAACACAAAGGAACCATTCAATCGAAAGTTTTCGGCTGGATTTTTAGCGCTTCTTTTGGCTTTAGTATCAGTGACTCTTGTAGCACCTACAGTCTCTGCGGTTGGGGCCAATCAGAACGACTTGGGTTCGAACATGGACTTGCCAGACAATTCGACATCGATCAACAGCAGTCAAGCTGTGATGAATATGAATGGATATGCGCCAATGGCTTCAGGGGCGCTTTACGGTGAATTGGATGTCGGTGATGATGAGGATTGGTTCTCAATGACACTCAACGCCAATGAAGGTGTGACGCTTCAAATCGCATACAACACCACCTACACTTCACCTAATGGTTCATCGTACATCAACGATTTCGAATTGTGGATCTATGATTCCTCAATGAATATGATCGAATATTCCATCAACAACAACCCCGAAGTTGTTTCCACAAACGCCTCAACAGGCCCGCATGGTGGCACGGTCTACTTCCAAATTGTCCGCTATTCAGGATACGGAAGTTACACCCTTGACTTTTGGTTGTTCACAACCGGATCGACGAGTGGTAATGGAACTGGTGGAGGCAATGGGACCTCGCCTCCAAGCAACTGCGCTGGAAACGGCACCCTCAATCCAGACATCCTCGAACCGAACGATTCCACTGCTACAGCAACCATGGCATCCGCCCTTCCACTGTCATGCACAGGTCTATCCATCGATTCCACAACCGATGTCGATTACTTTGAATTGGTTCTTCTCACTGGCGTCACCTACTACGTCAACGTCTCCTTCAACTCTGGCAATGGAGATATTGATGTTGGCTGGGATTCAGCAACTGGCAACTTCATTGACAGTTCAACTGGTACTGGCAGTCTTGAGTCAATGACCTATTTCTCCTCGAGCAATCAAACAACTTACGTTGATGTGTATGGATGGTCAAGCGCAACCAATGTCTACGACATTGAGATTTCAACAGATTTACCTGGCGGTGGCCAGTCATTTGAGACAATCTCTGTGGAGGCAAGCAATTTGACAACCTCCATGGTTGAAGTTGATGGCATCACCTCGGGAACCAATTACACCATTCGAACAACAACAACTCAATTCTTCTTGAACGGCAGCTCCCTTGCAGGGGCTGCAACAGCCACCAACTTTACTGCGAATGGAACAACCTACAACATGACAGCAACAGTTCCTTCACCAACCATGGTTGAATCAGACTACTGCGTCACTGTGGAGTTGTTTGACGCCAGTGGTTCGCTGTCCTTTGATTCTGATTGCACCTACATCGAAATGCTCGAGTCAAGCGTTCTATCAACCACAACAGGCAGCCATTCTGCGACAAATCTAACCATCAACACGGCCTATACGCTGTGGTGGTTTGTGCTTGATGAAGTTGAATTCACCAACAATCTCTCTGTCAGTAA
>DUIP01000175.1 GCA_013330285.1 Candidatus Poseidoniaceae archaeon | reverse complement strand
TCTCGAAGCCCAACATCTTCGCTCATCAACACTCGGTTTGACCGATGCCTCTTCAGTCCATCGGATGCCCCACCCTTTAGGGTGGGCTTTTTGATATCCTTCGATTATTCCGAATTAAACAGGATACTGAGGAAACAGATTTACACATTGCAACATCTTTTCCTCTTGCATGTATGGGAGCCATTTTTCAGTTCTTTCTTGGACAATATCTCTCCAAGGTTGTTGGATTAAATCTAATCCAGGGCGATACGCTTCCTCCCACCAATCAAGAGGCGATTTTAACTCATCAGATAAGTGCGGGACCAAGTGTTCAAGCTTCAGTTTTTGAATCGCCCACAACGCATGCTGAGCGGTTCGCAATGGCATCTTGTTTAACAAAATTTGAATCTCTTTGCTGTGTGGGTCCATTTTCCTTCCTAGTGGGCCGTTTTTGTGGAAGCATTTCCAACATCGTCCGCAACCTTTCACTCCGTCGCCTCGCATACAGGAATTGAGGTGTTCCAGCCAGGGTGAAGCCTTGACGACCATCAACGCACCGGCCTCGGAAATGGAAGATACAGGGAAGAGCAAGTCGAGCCCTGCTTGAGCAAATCGCTTGGTCCAGTAAGTGTAATACTGTGTTTCTTCGAATTTTCGAAATTTCCGCCCTTTCCAAAGATAGGTGTTGTCAATGGGCATGCCAAATCCAATCGCTCCTAAATCGAAATGGTCCGCCAAGAGGAGAAGGTGTGAAGCACATGCAAAATCGGTGGAAAACCCAACCGGTTTTCCATGGTTCGTTCGAATGAGTTCATGATTTGAAGAAATTGAGAGTACTTCTCGCTCACCTGTTGAATTGAGATGGTTGATGAGGCGCTCTGCATTTCGGTGATCCAACATCGAATCAAACGAGCGGCGATGGTAGCCTAGCAATGTGGAGTCGCCCATGACTGCGGCGGCAGCGGTCGAATCCGTTCCTGCGGAAAACGAGAGACTTGCCCGCTCCCCCAGTGTGCGCCCCTTTGGCAATGGGCTCTTTGAACTTGAAATCCAAGGTGAAAGCAAAACCTCAGCAGTTAAGCACAACAACGCAGGGTGGGTCGATTGCAAATCATAATCTGAAGGCATGTCCCAAAAGACATACCCCTCTGGATAGCGGAACCAAACGCGACTTCCTTCCTGGGAAAAATTTGCATCCATGTGCTCTGCAGACCAGTTGATTGGGACCTTTGGCTGTGGTTGGTCATCGCGTAAACGTTGTAATTTCTCTTCCTTCATCATGGTTAATTTTTTTGCTCCACCGGTGACTTTCAGCCGATCAATGGCTTGTTCACGGTAGGAATGAGACAGTTCATCGTGCCACTCTTTGGTACAATCTACCAATTCTTGAAAGCGCCCTTCATTCCAATACGAGCGTACAATGACTGAGCGAGCAAGGGTCTGTTCGCTCGGTCGTGACAACAAATGTGAGGCATGGGTGCGAGCGGCATCCCAGCGACCTGCGTTGTAGGCGCGCCGCATGAGTACCCGCCTGAGCATGAGAGGTAGTTTCTGTCTCAACCTATGAAGTTGCTTCAATCGTGCAGTACTATCAATACAATTACCGAAGACTCATCAACAACCAAGGTGAGGACAGGGTATGCCAAGAGTCCTGATCACTGGGGGTGCTGGGTTCATTGGTTGTCACACTGCGAGACTTGCTCAAAAAATGGGTTGGTCTGTTCATGTTCTTGACAATCTATCCACTGGTCTAGAATCAACATTTCAAGGACTTGAAACTGAAGGAATTAATGTCACGCTCGGAGACATACGTGACGAGAACCTAGTTGACGAGATCATGTTGAACTGTGATGCTGTGATTCATCTTGCCGCCCAAGTCTCAGTTCCGTATTCAATGCAGCACCCTGAGGAAAACCATGCTGTGAATGTAGGAGGGGCAAGCGTGCTGATCGATGCCGCAATCAAGCACGGAGTTTCGAGATTCATTATCGCTTCGAGCGCAGCAGTCTATGGGACTGCAGATGCTTTGCCTCTTGACGAAGATGAAGCAGGACATTTTCATTCACCTTACGCTGAATCAAAATGGCTTAATGAAGAGCAAATCTTGAAAGCTCGCGAGCAAGGAATGGAAGCGCTCGCTCTTCGATTATTCAATGTCTATGGTACAGGCCAAAGGTCTGATGGCGCCTATGCTGCCGTCATTCCAAAATTCATCGAACTCATCTCACAAGGAGATCAACCAATCATTTTTGGAGACGGATTACAAACCCGGGATTTTATTCATGTCGATGATGTTGCGAAAGCGCTTCTCATGTTTTCGACCATTCCTTGGCAAGAACGGTTTCATCATGTCTACAATATCGCAACTGAAACTGAATGTTCTTTATTGGATTTGGTTCAAACCATCCAAGGGGTTTTCACAACGATTCGTCCAGAAATTCCGCTCCTCAAACCATTACACAAACCCGCCCGTTTGGGAGACATTCAACGTTCTGCTGCAAGTATTCAACGCATCCAAAACGATACCCAATGGTCCCCAAGCATTGCTTTTGAAGATGGATTAAGAGAGCAGATACTCGACCGACTCAATACCAAGTGATGATCATGAAAATTCTCTGGCTGACCGCACGATCATTCACGGACTTGTGTTCCACCACTCAGCAAGCCTTGATTCACGGTTTGTTGAACGATGGATTTGAGGTTCAATTGATCAATGGAGACGAGCATGTTCCTGTTGAGGAGGAGGGGTTTGTGCATACCACCCTTTCAAGATCTTCGCGTAGAGGGTTTCAAGCCTCATCTCTTGCAAGCAACATGGTTCAATGGCTCGAAAAAAACCAACTGGATTCATCCAAAACCATTGCTGTGGTGGAATGGCGGGTTGCTCGAAGAATTGCTCCCACGCTAAACAGACTTGGTATTCGATGGATGCTGATGGATCGAAGTCCTCCAGCCGATGCCGGACTCTTGGGATGGTTACAATGGCGTTCGTGGCGAAAAGCATGGTCAATCGCCCGCGAACAGGATGTTCTTGGTTTCGTTGTTTCACCAGCGCACAAACGATTTGTAGATTTGGAAATCGGTCACAAAAAAACCTCTATTCTTCCAGCTGGTGTTGATCTGAATTTGTTCAAGCCAATGAAAAAACATGAGGCCCTTACCATGGTCTATCATGGGCGATTAGATCGCCATCGGGGAATTATGGCCGCGGTTATGCTTGCGCACAAGGCCCACCAAGGTGGTGTTGAAATCAACCTCAAATTAATTGGAGAAGGGGACGCCACAACAGATCTACATTCGATTGCTTCTGAAGTCGACTATATTGAGGTGAAAGACAAAATGGAACAAGCCAAAGTAGCGCAAGAAATTGCTGCGTGCCACATTGGAATATTGCCCATGCCCAAACGAACAGCATGGGTTCTCGCCAGTCCACTCAAACGAAGTGAGTACCTCGCATCCGGCTTATGCGTGTTTGGCGTGGACCATGAAGGGCATCGACTGGAGCATGAGATGCCATGGTTTGTGCTAGCAGCCCAGGAAGACTTCCACGAAGTCGGCCTTGAATATCTTAAAAATTTCACAACTCATGACAATGTCCAATCTCTAGAAGTCCGGGCTTTCGCTGAGCAGCATTGCGGTTGGGACAAAGCCATCACGAACCTCAAGGATGGAATTCACCGCACAATGGCAGACTCGTAAACCCGTTTCCATTCGTTCGATATGCTTTCAATACGGTAAGGCTGACTGGATTCGAGTAACTTGCCTTCATCAGGCGGGGAAGTCAGAAGTTCTGAAATCACCCGGCCCCAGTGCTCAATATCGCCATACGTAGCGACTTCTACGCCCTCAGGAACATCAACCAAACGGTCACTGACACAAACTGGAAGACCACATGCCAACGCTTCGAGCACCACCATTGGTTGGCCTTCATACTCGGATGGCACCAGTAAGATTGACGATTTCTGCAACAAACGCAGTTTTTCATCCTCAGCGACCCAACCCAACCCACGAATCCAACTTGGCTCCGCTTGAGTTCTACCAGTCAAGGTAAGCGTTAATTCAGAAAATTCATTTCGTAAATGCCTGGCTAATTCGATGGCGAAATCATGACCCTTAACCGCAGAATCTCTTCCCAAAAGGAGGAGATTATGTTTCAATCTTGGTTCGGTTGAAGGCTCAAGTCCAAGCTTGATCGGATTGGATACCACCAACAATTCTCCAAGTTGGGATTCAAGACGACACTTCCAAGCATGACTGAGAACAACACCAGTTGTCAACGGATGTTGCAATATCTTGTGAATGAGCCCCTGCTTTCGTGAAGAACACGAATTGAGCCAAGCATCAAACTTGCCAGAGTGAATATGGACAATGGCAGGTATTGCGTTTCTCTGTAAAATACGTAAAAATTTCATTTTCCTATACCACGACCAGTCCGCAGCGGTATGCAAATGAACCACATCGGGGCGTTGCTCTGGATTGCTTAGCATGCCCTTGAGTGTGGCTCGGGCCTTTCTGTACGCCCTCCATTTCGCCCATGGTGAGCCAACCACATGGGATGGGAGAAGTTCTGCATCCCATCCTTCAGGCGGATGTTCGGCCAAGATACGCATGACGTTCGCCATGCCGCCCGGTGAATCACATGGGCCGATGTGAAGCACCTTTGGCATGAACATGGCACTGCGCCTCGGGTTGAAGATGTACCGCTTCAAACAGGCATAGCCTACGCCTCTTTCATGGGAGGTATCAAGGGGGGAGCGATGCTCAAAGAGCCATGGTCTGGATTCCTGCCCTGGCAGAAGTTGGATTGGCAGCCGCTGCCTTTGGACCATTCCTCATGCACCGCTTGTCGGTAGGACGGTGGCGCAAGACCCCCTTGTTGTACCCCAAATCAATGCAGGCCGAGTCGGAACATCCTCTCACCGTCGTGCTTCCGGTGTGGAATGAAGCACTGATCATCGAGAAAAAATTGGAGAACCTTGCGGCTCAGGATGGAAAAAAACCCTCGCTGCTGATTATTGACTCTGCATCAACTGATGACACAGTCAAGCGGATTGAATCTTGGCTCAAGACCAATCAAGGGGCATTCAACGATTCAACAGTCATCGAAATGGAACGCCGTCAAGGGAAAACAAAAGCACTCCAGATGGCACTTGAATCCCTCGAAGCCAACACGTACGAAGGGCTGATCTGTATGAC
>DUIP01000210.1:1975-20679 GCA_013330285.1 Candidatus Poseidoniaceae archaeon | reverse complement strand
CTTGGACACGGGAGTTCAAATCTCTCTCTCGGCGCCATCGATAATTGATGGCTGCTTGGGCTGTTTACATGTAAAATGCATCAGGCGACTCAGTCAGGTCCGCGACATAATCTTCCTTTTTATCAGGGGCGAGTGCCGCTAGTTTCTCAGAAAGCATGGCTTGAGCATCGGCCGGGAGGGCGATACCAAGATCAAACCAGCCATCAAGTGCTTCGAGGAGCCTTTGTGAGGCGAATACATCTCCGCTGGAACCAACAGTTGTTGCAATGGCACAGGCTGATTGAACGCTGTGAAGCGGGCCTATCGATGCCATCAAAGCCGTCAAACCAATGGCTCCAGACTTTGGTTCATCCCTTCGTACATCGACACCCTTTGCTTCCAAATCCATGCGATGTTCGATGCTTGAAGGCACAATGAAGCACTCTTTCCGGGTCGGTGCGTCCATCAATCCCGCAAGGACATACAATTCAGAGACGCCTTGTTCGGATAACCATGCCATGAGCGCTTGAGCTAAACTTCCTTGATGCTCAGGCTCCAAAGGTTGCGAAGTGCCTGTGAGTGTGAGGATGCGAACTCCAGTCGATGACTCTATAGAGCATAGCGAGAGGTGAGGTGGTGTCAAAAGCCCGTCCTCGTCAAGCATAGCGAGAGGTGGTAAGGCGGTGTGATGCAGCCGCACCAATTCTGTGCACTCATTGACTTGAGTCAGCCCTTCTAGGGCTGATTTCCCCACATTACCAACGCCAGGTAGGGCGAACAACATCATGCGATGATCGCCAAGTGTGTTGGGCTGCTTTCTCCATTCAATGTGCAATCCCATAAACATTCGAACGAATCGCGCCGCGCTATAATGTTTGATGTTGAGATGTGCCCACAGGACCGTTTTTGGCACACTTTGGTTTTGAGCGAGCATCACTCTTCTTCGGACGGAGTATGGGCGTCTTTCATCTCTTGTAATGAAGGCAGTGTTGGTAAGCCTTCGACCCATTCTTTTGACTCAACAGCATACATTTTCCTCCGAATTTGAGCCCGGTTATCTTCGGGAGACCACTTCAAAGGGGCCGCTGCCTGAGCAGTTTTTCCACATGCTGGGCACGTGGTTGCCAATGACCATGCTTTGCATGAAAGGCATTGTTGAAGGATTTGCCTTGCCATATTTCCACCTCAGTTTGTTCACTCACGGTGGGCATCGGCTTCGCCACCAGCATCGATGACGTGGGTCACTGTTGCCGATGTTGCTTGCTCCCATAGTGCTTCAGCAGTTTTGAAATCTGGTGCCTTCAGCTCAATTCTGTATTCTGGTGCGCCATTGTAGTGGCAGGTGATTTCAATTTCTTCCTCCGGTGAAGAAAAAGATTCTGCAGCGAGCAAAGCATCCCGAATCACACTTACTCCAGAAGTGGAGTTGATGCTGAGCGTCAGGGTTCCTCTGATCTCGACAAATGGAGGGATGATGTTCTCGACGGCGATTTCAATGAATGGTTGAAGCCAATCGCCTTCAAACCCAGCGTCTTGAAGGGCGCCTTCGTTCATTGCTGCTTCTTCAAAAGCAGAATACAGCCCGCCGAAGGCGTCAATGAGTTCTTCACCTGACGATGTGGTTTCACCAGCGTCCCAACCGACCTTTTCTCCAAGGACCTTGAGCAATTGATGAGCACGTTGTTCATTTTTCCATTCTTGGAGTCGGTCCCGACGTCGCTCTTCGGAAACAGATTTGAGTGAAAGTTCGAGGGATGTACCGTCCTTCCTTGTTCGCATGACCTTGCAGATCAGACGCTGTCCTTCGCGAACGAATGCTCGAATGTTTTTGACCCAACCGCTTGCGATCTCACCAATGAAAATGAAACCTTCGAGACCATCGAATTCGTCGAGTGAGACATAGGCGCCGTTTTGCTTGACGGTTGTCACTGAGACAACGACAAGTTCACCCTCTGATGGTGCTGTGATTGATTTCTCAGAGGACATGGAGGCTCAGCCTCCTTACTCGAGTGCTTCAACGACGGTGCAACCGACGAGGTTCGCCTTTCCGCCGGATGGGATGCTTAGGGTTGCGCCACACACAGAGCAAGCAACGGTGGTGGTCGCTCGAGAGTAAATTGTGGCCTCACTGCCACAGTCTTTGCACGTAACTTTTAGGAAATGTTTTGCCATAGTATTCAACTCACTTGTCGACCAATTCGAACTTCTTTGCACGCTTGCATGGTGCATAATGCGCCTTGCCGGTTTCTGTGCATCGGAAGAGGATGTTGACTCGCTTGGTTGGTTTCTCACGGCCGTCTGGTTTAGGACGAGGGAAACCACGGTAACCAGCCATAACTCTGCGGAAACGTCGCTGACCCCAGCGAAGTTCGGATGCGCGCTTCTTCTTTACGCGCTCCACTGTGTGCATGGTATGCTTACCAGCTGAGGGACTGTACCGCTTCACTTGACGAGGCATTTTCACCATAAGAGCACCTTAAGCATTCGGCCCACAAGAGTCGGGTATTTAGGAATGCCGCACTGGGCCTTGGCCTAAATCATGCCACTGCGTATTGAAATCAGGGTTGAATTGATAAGACGAGTGGTGAAGGCTATCGCATGGAACCGATGACCCAGGCAGCCCTGTGGTTTTGGCTTCCAGCAGCCTTAGTCCCCTTTGGGGCCTGGATTTCCCTTTCATCAAAAACGACTTCAACGACCACCTTCGGTCGTGCTGTTGCTCTGCTTGGGATCGTTGGGATTGTCAGTTCACCTTGGACAGTTCCAGATTCACCGTCGAGCGCCGCGGGTCATTTGCTAGGATTTCTTCTTGGCCCGGCCGCCCTCCTCTTGGCGGGGATTTACCTTGTGGCCTTCTCTGGAAATGTCCCTGTCGGTCGACTTCCAAAAAGTGACCGACGCCTTGGGGTGATGTCGTTCATCATCGGTTTTGTTTGGTTTGTCGGTATGCATTGGTGGAATTTGACACCTGCTTTGAACGGGGAAGTTAACCGGTACTGGCTTGTGTTTTGGCCCACCTTCCTCCTCCTGCTCACCTGTCTTCTTTCAGGTTCGGCCCTCTCCCTTCGCATGATTGGAGATCGTAGAGCAACCGAATCAAATGTGATGTGGTTCGCCTCAGCTTTTGTCTTTCTTCTCATCGCCCTGGCCATGACCATTGATGGGCGTGCAGTTGATGCGGAGACGTTCCGCTATCATCTCTGGCTTGCTGGTGCGGACCTGCTTGGAACAGCCGTAGGATTATCCATTGCGATTCTTGTGTTTGGATTCATCATTTTCCTTCATGAACGCGCTTTACCCGAACCCGACTCGATCGAACCACCGACGGAGGAAGAGTTCGAACAGGTATCTGCAATCGTGGCAGCCAACATCGGTGGAGGTGGCGAGGATGAATGACAATCGTCTCGTTTTCACATGGCGTGCGATGCTGTTGGCGTTTCTTTTGCCTCTGGTCTTAGTGTGGGCGTTCGATTTCACTCTTGGAGGCTCAATTGGCGCTGGCGTTGACAGCCTACCGAGGTTTGGTAACGCCATTCTTACTTCCTACATTCTTGGCTCCCTCATTCTGCTTGGCAATCTGTTTTTCTATGCAGATTCACGACAAAGGCCGCTGGCTCCATTGTTTGGAATGTTTGCAGCAGCAGCGATTGGTGTCCTTGTCACAGTGATGCTCTTGAACCAAGGTGATCTGCTGATGGAAGACAACGGCTCCATTCGAGCACAAATCCTCTACAATGTCGTCCACATGTTTGTCTCTGGAGGAGCCATTCTTCTCTCGCTTGCTCTTGGACTCGGTTTCACTTTTGCTACCATCACTGCTCAAAAAGCCCGAAGAACTGTCTTTGAGGAAGAATAATTCTCATTGAGCAAAGCGAAAACTGCCTCCGTTGCTTTCATAAGGAGGAGGTCGGTGGGCGAAGACATCAGGTGTTTCTATGTCGAAGGGTACTCCATCCATGGGTAAGCGTCAGAAGACGACTCACATTCGCTGCCGCCGATGCGGACGAAACGCCTACCACAAGCAAAAAGGGGTTTGCGCCTCGTGCGGTTATGGAGCAACTGCAAGGATGCGCAAGCACAGTTGGGCAAAGAAGTCCCACCGACCCAGAGCTTGAATGATTTCTCATTCTTCGACAAGCGCAATGGCTACAAAGTGCCGAGATTTGGTCTGGTTGAGGCAACATCATGTGCGGCATCATTGGAGTTGTAGGGCGACCTAACGTCCATGTCAACCAATTGATCTATGACGGTCTTACTGTTTTGCAGCACCGCGGCCAAGATGCAGCGGGGATCATGACCGAATTCGATGGTCAATTCCGTCTACGAAAATCAAACGGTTTGGTTTCGGATATCTTCTACACTCGGCACATGCGCCGTCTTCAAGGTCATGTTGGTATTGGCCATGTGCGCTACCCCACAGCCGGTTCTTCTTCAAGGGCAGAAGCCCAACCTTTCTACGTCAACTCCCCTTACGGACTGAGCCTTGCCCACAATGGTAATCTTACCAATGCTTCAGAACTCAAGACATTGCTTACCGACAAGCATCATCGACACATGAACACCAGCAGTGATTCCGAACTTTTGCTGAACATGCTCGCGGTTGAACTCGATATACGATCAACAAGCATGTCCATCGATGGTCAGCCACACTTGGACATTGAGACTGTGTTCGGTGCGGTTCAAGGCGTTCACAAAGCAGTCACTGGTTCGTATGCCTGTGTTTCAATGCTTTCTGGTTATGGCCTTCTTGCGTTCCGAGATCCGCATGGTATCCGCCCCATGGTCTTCGGTAAGCGCGAAGTCGATGAAAAAACAGAATGGATTGTAGCCAGCGAATCGGTTGCCATCACGGCCCTTGGGTTCGAACTGGTCAGGGATGTTGCGCCAGGCGAGGCAATCTTCATCTCTAATTCTGGCCATCTCTTCACCCGTCAATGTGCTGAACCAGTTGAAGCAGCCCCTTGCATCTTTGAGTACGTTTACTTCGCACGACCAGATTCAGTGATCGACGGTATTTCTGTTTACAATGCTCGATTAAGCCAAGGTAAGAAATTAGCAGAACGAATTCTCGAAACATGGCCTGAGCACGATATCGATGCTGTGATTCCAGTGCCTGATTCAGGGCGGATTGCAGCATTGCAGATGGCAGAAACATTGCAAGTTGATTACCGTGAAGGCTTCGTCAAGAACAGGTATGTTGGCCGTACATTCATCATGCCTGGCCAAGCGCTTCGAGAGAAATCTGTGCGCCGTAAATTGAATGCCATCGAACACGAATTCTCCGGAAAGAACATCCTCCTCGTCGATGATTCAATCGTTCGTGGAACAACAAGCGCACAAATCATCGAAATGGCTCGTGATGTTGGAGCAGCCAAGGTGTACTTTGCATCTGCTGCTCCGCCGGTTCGACATCCGAATGTCTACGGTATTGACATGCCAGCCATCACCGAATTCATTGCCAATGGGAAAAACATTGACGAAATCAACACAATCATCGGAAGCGATCGTCTGTTCTATCAATCACTCGACGACTTGATCGAAGCAACCCAGATTAGCGAAGACGCACCTCAGCGATTTGACACAAGTTGTTTCAGTGGCGAATACGTGACTGGAGACATCGATGATGCTTACCTCGAACGCCTTTTTACTTCACGCAATGATGCAGCAAAGCACCAATCCTCTGAAGACGATGAAGTCATCGACTTGCATAACGATGGCTCATGAGTTGAGATTATCGCCCCCACAAGCCATGAATTCTCTGCTTTGGAGCGTTCGTTGCAACATCAACCATGGTTGGAAGTGCTTTTCATAAATCATGACGGAGAAATTAGCAACAAAGGGATGAGGTTATGTGGCATGCGTTCTTGAACGCTACATGGTCCAAACGCTCAGTGCCCACGTGGCGTTCAGGCCAGAGGCAAAGGTGACCCATCTGTGCCTTGCAGGCGACGAATCTTTTCTTGCATGGGCTGAGAAAGGTGGTCGAGTTTCAATTGGAGACTTCACAGAAGACGCCTCCAAGAACAAATCAATCCATTGGAAGAGTCAATCAACCGTGGTTGGCCTCTGCTCACGTGGTAACCGCCTGTTTGCTTTGGATGACATGAATGGACTCACTTGTTTAGATTCAGATGCCCATGTGGCTTGGTCCACAGAGATCCCAGGTGGTGGTTTTTCACTTCACCAAGGACCGAATAGCATGGCGGTTGTCGATGCACTTGGTCGATTGCATGTCATTGGTTATGATGGAAAGAAGGCTGACGGTTTTCCTACGATTGAGGGTGTGCTAAGAGCACGATATGTCGGCCAATTTCTCGCCGTAGCTCATGAAGACGGTATGGTACACGTGCTCAAAGGTGGCGAAGTCACATGGCAACGACCAAGCCGAGGTGAGGTTGGAGAATCCATCACTGTCCTTGGTTCTCACAACGATGAGCAGTTGATCATTGGAAGAGAAGGATATGCTCTTGTCGATGGGGATGAAGAAGCCCTAGAGATGGAGGTTTGGGACCTTCAACACAACACCTTGATTCAGCGTTCAGATTTGAAAAACCGCCTCACACACTGCCAATCAAGTGCTGATGCTTTGTATTGTGGTTTTGATGATGGTCTTGTGACCAAGTATGCCGATGGGGTTCATGAAGAGGTCATGCGGACGAATTATGCTGTTCAAAACCTCACAGTAAGTGGTAACCAACTTATCATTTCGTCATGGTTCTACCTGTTTGGATCTCATTCAGATGGCACCTTTTGGAAGATGGAACATCAAGGTATGCCATCCTTAGTCGTCGCCTCAAACAAAGGGAGGGTATGCTTCTTTGCCGGAGAAGATCAAAACGATTGGACCGATGCAGAACCTATTGGCTCCTTTTCATTGCTTGATGATTACATCGATGTCGATCCTTCAGAACTTACCGAGTGGTTTCAAAAGGCATCCGTCGAGCCTCAACGTTCGGCGGAAGAAATCTATAGAATTGATGATTCAGTTGATGAATTATTGACGGAAGATGAGCGAAATATGCAAGGGGCAACACTTGATGATTCCATTGAATCCCTGCAAGATGCTTTGGGCGATCTGAGTGAGGAGCTTGACGATGAGGTGCCGGGAACGTTAAACATCGACGCCTCGACGTTGCTGGAAGCACTGGATGACGAACTTTCGAACATGGCCATGATGCCAGATGAGGATCTGTTTGATGCACTCAATGAAACCATCAGTGCTCCGATTCCACCGGTGCCCAAGGCAGGGGATGACCGAACCATTGTCTGTGACGAAGACGGTACGGCAGTCGTTGTGTTGGATGGGATGGGTTCCGAAGATGTCCAAAACAGAATTGTCATGTGGTCTTGGGTTGACTCCACAGGCAAGGAAATCTCATCGAAGCCGCAGGTCAAAGTGCGACTTGATGCGGGGGTTCACAGGTTTGAATTACGCATCTGTGACAGCGAAGGTCAATGGTCAAGTGATTCCATTCAGTTGACATTGAACAAGGCTTAGGATGATGAACGAGGTGAGCATAGAGTGACCATGGCCATCACCAACCCCTGGGTTGAATGTTTTTTTGTTGGCGCTCTGCAGATGCGATGTTCGGTGGTTACCGATCGTGAAACTGGCGATACAGTGATCATCGATGGCGGTAGCGAACCACAACGATTGATCAATTGGATTGATCGATTTGAGGGCAGAGGGCCTGATTGGTCCAATGGACCTTCAACTTCAGAGGAGGCCAAACTGGAGGGCATTCCAAACCGGAGCGTTGTGGCTTTGGTCAACACACATGCACATTTTGATCATAGTGGCCACATCCCTGATCTACTTCTCCACTATCCTGTGAAGTGGTACTTACACGAAGATGACACCTATCTTCAGACGCTTGCACAGTCCTCTGCGCGCCGATGGGGCTTCAATGCCCCAACACCTGCAGTCGCAGATGAGCCACTTGTTCCGCTCACGACCATGGAGTTTGGAACCCTTCCATTTTCAATTCTTCATACACCAGGTCACACCCTAGGTGGCTGTTGTTTGAACCTGCTCGTCGAAGGCGGGCCAAATCATTTGTTTGTCGGCGATACCTTGTTCGCCGGTTCAGTTGGTCGAACAGACCTACCTGATACTGGTGGTGACTTTGATGTGCTTGCATCCTCAATCCACACGCAATTGTGGCCACTTGAGGCCGATACGATCGTTTACCCTGGTCATGGGCCGCTCACAACAATTGGGCATGAGCGCGCGACGAATCCATTCGTTGGCGAGGGGGCTGGTCCTGGTGGCATGTACGGTCGAGGCAAGTATGCCTGATTATGCCATCATGCCAGAAAGTGTGGATTGAAGCACAGGGAGTGCTTCTTCCCAAGTGCCTACAATACCATAATCGGCATGTTGGAAGATTGGAGCGTCAGCGTCTTTGTTGATCGCTACAATGTATTTCGAAGATCGCATTCCTGCAAGGTGCTGAATCGCACCAGAAATACCAACAGCAATGTACAGGTTTGGATTGACGGTTTTTCCAGTTTGTCCAACTTGCATGGAGTGTGGTATGGCTTCCCAAGTATCGACGGCTGCACGTGATGCGCCCACGGCCGCACCGATGGTATCTGCAATCGCTTCAAGATGGACGAAGTTGTCAGGAGATCCCATTCCTCGGCCACCAGAGATGATGATGTTTGCTTCAGCAACATCGAGACGCTGGGATGCTCGAGCCATGAACTCTTGAACAGCAGTGGCCACATTACCAGTTGTATCGACAACAGAAACTTCGTTTGAACCACCACTTGGTGCTGCATCGAACACATTGGCACGAACGCTCACCACTGCTGGTCCGGAGAGCGCAACGGTTTGCATTGCTTTACCTGAATACACTGGTGAAGTCAATTGGTTTCCATTGATGGCAACCACATCTTGCACGACCGAAAGGTTTCGTCGAGCTGCGAGCCGAGCTGCGAGGTCCTTTGATTGTGGCGTGGCAGCGGTAAGAATTGTTCCAGCAGGCGCGATGGCGTCGAGAGCAGATGCCCAACCGGCAGCGTCGTAGTTGGTGAACGCGTCCGATTTTGCAGCGATGACTCTGCTTGCTCCTTGAATTGATGCAGCAGCGTCAGCGATTGAAGCATCGGTGCATGGAACGATCACAATTGGTGCGCTTCCCATTGCGGATGCTGCTGTGACAAGTTCAGAGGTTGTGGCGTGAATGGTTCCTTTTGCGATTTCAGCAATTACAATTGTTTCAGTCATGGTGGTCACCTCAAATTACGTTTGCCTCATCTCTGAGCAATCGTGCGACTTCTGCGGCGGCTGCGCCGCCTTCGTAGGATTTACCAGCTGGCTTTGCAGGTGGCATACTGTGAGCAACAACTGAAACGGTCGACGCTTGAATATCGACACTTTTGACCTCAACCTTTGCCTTTTTCGCCTGCATGATGCCCTTCACGTTTGGCTTTCGGACCTTCATGTCTCCCTTATCGCAGGAGACCACTGCTGGAAGCGGTACGGAAATTCTTGCGTTGCCACCTTCGCTTGGTGCAACGACATTGATGCCGCCGTCAAAGGTGATCGATGTGATGTTTGAAACCGATGCCCAACCCATTCGCTCGGCAATGCCTGGACCGGTAGATCCCGCACCTGTGTCAGCGGCAGATTTGCCACAATAGACCACTTCGGCTCCCATTTGTGTCAACACATTGGCAAGAGCGGATTGAAGTGCATTTGAATCATGTTCACCCTCGCTGTCAATTCGAACGATATGGTCGACGCCAATTGCTTTAGCATCCTTTAGGACTTTGTCTGCACCTGCTCCGCCGAGGGTAAGCGCAGTGACTTCACCGCCAGCCGCCTCCCTATGCTTTAGCGCCGTTTCAACAGCAAATTCATCGTAGGGGCTCATGACCTTCTTTACTGCAGAAAGGTCCACTCTGTCGCCAGAGACGACGATTTTAGCATTGGTATCTGGAACTTGTTTAACGAGAACAACGATATTGGTCATGGGGTACACACTCCTCCTCATAGAGGGAACAATTTCCTCGAGATGAATGAGACTCATGAACCTTAGCCTTGGTATTTTATTCAATTCGAGTGAAATTCCTGAACTGAGCGAAACCTTTGAAAGCCGTCGGAATAGGGCTCAAGTTCCATGTCGAAGAAAACCGGAACCGAACCCACGCCCAAAGAAAAACAACTCCTCGCAGCATGGCGCACCTTCTTTCAAAAAAACAGCAAAGCAGACTTTGCGGCTTTGGAAGGAAGTGAAGAAGCGGTCTGGGGTTTTGAGATCAAATGGTCTGACCTTGAGGCACATAAGGGACTCGGACAATCCTTCCTAAGCGATATGGATAAATGCCTTCAATCTGGACAAATCGTCATTGAAGAGCAATTTCGAAATCACAACATTAAGCCTCGGCCTGTGATTCGAATCGTGGGTATTTCAGAGTTGAACAGGTATCACCTCATCGACCTGCGAATGCGTGACAGAACTCGTTTTTTACGCTTTGATGCCGTTGTCCATAGCACCAGTCGAGCCATGGGATGGCTCAAGCGTTCAGCATACATTTGCAATGTATGTGGTCATCAATGGACGGTCGATGAACGACTTGCTCGGCCTCGAAAAGAGGTCGAATACTGCGGCGTGTGTCTCCGAAACGGCATTAAGAAGCGCCAAAAAGGGGCTAAAAAAGAAGATTTGCCCGACCCATTTGATATCCGTATGGACCTTGAAACGAATTACTATGAGGACATCCAGTACGTCGAATTATTCGATCCAACATGCCTGAAAGATGAACAGTTGCCCGATGATGTTCCTACCATCACGGCTGTCCTCACCGATGAATATGTTGATCAATTTTCTCCAGGTGATTGCATCACTGTCAATGCGAAGATTGGTGTTGACCACCTGCCATCAAGGGATTACATTCGTGACACACGGCGAATCTTGCGTTTGGACATCCACAGCGTCGAAGAAGGATTTTCTCTTCACGAAGAGTGACTCACTTTCGTAATTTTGTCACCGCATCGAGGGTTTCGGGATGGGCTTCAAAGTGTTCAGCTACGGTTTCAAGACCCCGACTGATGCCTGCAGCAACACCGAGTTTCGCATCCAATGGATGAAGTGTGCCATTGCTTACAGCGGTCTTGAATGCTGCTAAATCCGTCCAAGTTGATGGTTCGCCAAACTTTGGATTTGGAGTTACGACAATTTCACCCCATTCAGGAAGAACCACATGTTCTGCGAGTTCGTAGACTGGAGAATGCTCATCCTCCGGATTGAGGTAAGCGTGCTTTTTCATCTTGTTCCGCAGAATATTTTCAGCATCGTGCAGCAAAATTGCACCAGATGGGTCAGACTTGCTCATCTTATGGTCGAAACTTTCCATCCGTGTGCCAGTTGCTTTGAGTGATGAAATGATTGGAGTGTGTATGCAGGTTGCCTTCCTCCAGCCCCATTTTGTGGCAACATCCCGCATGAACATGTGGGCTTTACGCTGGTCCATTCCGCCGAGAGCAACATCGATCTTGAGTTCAAAGATGTCGCTTGCTTGCATTGCAGGATAATAGAACTTGGAAAGGTCATGATCTGAAGATGATTCATCCCGTCCCATAATGGTGAATGTTTTTCGGACCATGGCCAATGTTGCACCCTTGGAACACCGCAGAACGCGTGCCCAATAGTCACCGCTGTCCATGAGGGTTGAAGCCCACAAGAACCTCAATTGGCCGGGCCCGTCACCTTCTTCCGGGTAGCCAAGGAGGGCCCGGAATGTCTCTTCCATGTATATCGCTGTGGTTTGTATGTCTTCCATGACGCCGTTGAATTTGTCGTTCACCCATGCGTGCCAATCCGCGAGGAAAATCAACACATTTGCATCAGCGTCGAGCATTCTTCGCAATTGAAGTGAGAGCACCTTCCAACCAATATGAGCCTTGCCTGATGGTTCAAATCCAACATAGCAGCGAATCGTTCCATCCCCGCCAATGCTTGTTCCATCTGCCAAACAATCGACCAAGTGGTTGATGCCCACGGTCTCGTCAACGCTCCCAACCATCAACGCCAGCCTTGACTTTTGTTGATCATTCAGTTCATCAATGCGAGGGCATTGTTCTCGGTGGGCTTCGAGGATGGCTTCTATGTCCATGCCAATGCCTCCCAAGTCGTGTTCAAAGTAGGTCGTTGAGTTTCTTGACCTTACCTTCAGATGGTGCAGTTCCAGATTCAATCATCGATTCTAATTCTGCAATCATTTCATGTGCCTTTGCAATGGTCTCATCGCTCAAACTTGAACTCATTTCAATGGTCTTCAATGCCATCTTGATTGCAGATTTAGCCTTGGAGAACTTCTTAGCTTCTTCCTTTGCTTTGTCCCCTCTCTGTTTGGGAGTGTAGCCAGTGGCTTCATCGAGGAACGAAGAGTATCGTCGGCGTGATTCCATTGCTTTTTCCCTGCCTCCTTCGGCACCAAGGAATGAAGAAAGATCTGAACCTTTGAGTTGTTGAACGTCGAGGGCGAGTTTTCCATCAGCATCGAATTCACCGCTGATGTGAGTCATAATACCGTATTCTCCGGTAAAGACACCTTCACCGTTCACTTGGAGGTTGTCGAAGTATTGTGCTGCTAATTTGGCTAAACCAGCATTCCCGCCCATCTTTTTCTCTAAACCGCGCTTGACTGCAAACCGCTCCATGCTCCCTCCAAACCGCTCTTGAACATAAGGCTCACCATAGAAAGGGAAGGTACACGGGCGTTGAAGTCGTGGTTCTTTTCTTCTGTGGGGTTTTTCTTCTCATGCTTGCTGGCAGGGGTATGCGGAAGGCAATGCTTGCGTTGATCATGATGGTTCTGATGATGGCGCCAAGCGTGCAATCACAACCAGAATCGTTGATTGAACTCAAACTCGAGGATACACTTTCCGACAATGATCTCGGTATCAACACCGGCGCTGTGTCGCCCGACGGGCTTCATGTTTTGATCGCAGGTGAAGATGGCTATGCTCGTCTCTTATCCGCAAGCAATGCTGGTGACCGAAGCGGCGATGTCGAATTGAACTCTGGTCGCTCTCAACCCTTCCAAGATGTGGCTTGGCATCCTGGTGGGAAAACCGCATTGATGGCTGGCGACTTTGGCATGGCTATGCGTTATGTTGCTGCAGATTACAGCATTGGTCCCGTGAATGGTTCGGGGGCCGTCTTTGGATTAGATCTCACAGCAGTTGAGTGGCGTCCTTCTGGTGATTACGCCTATTTCGGTGCGGTTGATGGTAGCGTTTGGAAATTTTCAGAAGGCACCGGGCTGATTGAACTTGAAGGAACATACAATTCTGAGGTTACCGACATCACTTGTCACCGTCAAGAACAAATTTGCATCGTGGCAACATTGAGCCATGGGCTTGCTGTTATTGGCCAAACCCATGAAGTGACTTTTCTGGCCGGCACCAGCACTGAAACTTGGATTGGTGCAGATTGTGCAGATCCGACATTGAATGAGTGTGTTGGGTTCGCCAGCGGCCTCAAAACTCAAGCGATTCGATTGGATCTCATCGACCCCAGCAAATCAAGCACAGAAAATTTGATGCAATTTGGAACGCTTTCCGGTGATTTCACTGCTGTATCACGAGGTCATGACGGCACGACCTTGATTCAAATGGCGCCCTTTGCAACAGTCAGGCAACAACCGATTATTTCTGAGGCCTATGCCCAAATCGTAGCAGAGGATGCAACAGAATGGGATCCAGTCATCGCAGGACGATCGATTTCAGTGGTTTGGGAAAATGAACACCGTGAAGGATTCATCATCACCAGTTTCGGCAACATCGTTTCGTTCGTGCCCGAGCAACCAGTTGAGGTGGATAACAGCATCATGACCGTGGCTGTCCTCAGTGCAGTTGTTGTTGCAGTGCCGGGAACCATCCTTGGATTGATTTACATGAACAGTTCAACCCTCCAAAGATGGTATGCAAATTGGCGAGGACGTTCGAAGTCCTGATCTGTATCTGGCGCAGCCCTCTATGGTTAGGTTCTTGAAGCGCCTCTGTCCACGAGGTACTGAGGGGTCCCATGGAACCATACGAAGGCGTCGATTTTTACGACATTGAAAGTCTATTGACAGAAGAAGAAATCATGATTCGCGACATGGTGCGTGATTGGGTTGATGAAGAAGTTCTGCCAAAGATTGAGCATGCCTGTGCAGAGGGCGTTTTCCTCGATGAATGGCGTGTTGCACTGGGTGAAATGGGTGTACTTGGTGCGCCACTCAAAGGCTACGGCTGCCCGGGCTTGTCGTATGTCGCCTATGGTTTGATTTGTCAAGAACTTGAGCGAGGCGACTCTGGACTTCGCTCATTTGCTTCAGTTCAAGGCTCTTTGGCAATGTACCCAATTTGGGATTTTGGAAGCGAGGAGCAGAAAAACCACTACCTTCCAAAGATGACCTCTGGGGAATGGATTGGATGTTTTGGCCTCACTGAACCAGATTATGGATCAAACCCAGGTGATATGATTACCAAAGCCGAAGATATGGGTGACCATTACCTGCTCAATGGTGCTAAAATGTGGATTACAAACGGAACAATTGCAGATGTGGCAATCGTTTGGGCAAAGCTCGATGGCGTCATTCGAGGATTTATTGTCGAGAAAGACGATGAAGGATTTAGTGCACCTGAAATGAAAGGAAAGCATTCCCTCAAAGCCTCGGTTACCAGCGAACTTGTCTTCCAAGATTGTAAGATTCCAAAAGATCGTATATTGCCGGGCGTGAAGGGTCTACGTGGACCATTCTCCTGTTTGAACAATGCCAGATTCGGAATTTCTTGGGGCGCTCTAGGTGCTGCAATGGCTTGTTTCCATAGCGCCAAGACCTATGCTCTGTCTCGAATACAATTCGACCACCCAATCGCTTCTTATCAATTGGTTCAGAATAAATTGGCTTGGATGCTTCGGGAAATCACCAAAGGACAACTCTTGGCCTATCATTTGGGACGAAAGAAAGACGATGGGACATGGTTCAATGAACAAATTTCACTTGCGAAGATGAACAACGTCGACATAGCGCTTGAAATCGCTCGCGTGTCACGTGACATCCATGGTGCCAACGGTGTTCTTGACGAATACCCAGTCATGCGACACATGGCCAACCTCGAATCAGTCAAGACATATGAGGGGACGCACGACATTCACAATCTCATTCTTGGACGCTACATCACTGGCATCCAAGCGTTCACTCGAACGGTTTGATTCATTCACAGGTTCAGCGGCGAGCATGGAATGACATGCGGCCTTGATTGATGGTTTGACTGAATGGTCCTCTCCTCGTCAACATGGCTTTGACAGATGCTGCAAAGCGCACTGGGAACGAATACCGAATCCAAGGGCGAACAGGATAAACAACGTCGACCTTGGAAAAACCAAGATCCTTCAACATCCCCTTCATTGCAGCAACATTCGGTGCCCAGTAATTTGTATCGTCTTCGTTGAGTGAATCACCAGGGTAGTACACCATCGAGGGTTTCCATCGATGAAGGTCATCGACGACTGTTTCGATGATCAATAGTTCCTTGCACACGCTTGCGGCAACTCGTAGACCAGCCATCGGGTCTTGAAGGTGATAAAGAACGCCAAGGAACATGACGACATCGAACTGCCCAACATTGTCGGGGGAAACGTCCATTGCGTCGATGTCCAAAGATTCAACCTTGGAATCCAAAGCGTTGTGGACGAAATTGAAACCATCTTTTGTACCCCATCCAGGCCCACTCCAACAGAAGTGGTCGGTGGCGAGGACCCTCTTCGCTCCATTTCGCTCCGCTTGAAAAGAGAAGAAACCGTCCCATGCACCAATGTCGAGCACAGTTTTTCCGCTCAAATCTTTTGGAAGGCAGATTTGCTCGAGTTTCGCCATCGATGCATCCAGACCTGGTGTGACCGTCCCGTCATTAAGGGGAATTGAATGAAACCATTTGATTTCATCCATGCTTTTGAGCGGGGTTTCATCGGCCATGCCCTTGCTTGCCATGTTGCGGGCTGAACACTGTTCAATAATAAGGTGCATCATTGAGTTATGTGTAACTGTTTTGCCTTTCAAGCAAGCAAAATCTCCTGTTCGAGCTGTCAACTCAAACGGCAGGCAACAAGCCAATCCTTGCCAAGCCAGCCCATACTGGGTCGAGGAAGGCAGGTAGAAGCCTGTGTCTCATGTAGACGGCTGCTGCAAGGCTGATCTTCTGAACCTTGTTGAGTTTGACTCGCTTCGTGAACACGTCACCCTGCTCCTTTTCGATCTGGCGCAGAATTTTGTCGTAAAACGCAATCATTGCCGCAGGAGAGTAGCGTGTCCTGCGAGGCAGAAGGGGGAGGAGTTGTCGTGCTTCAGCAAGGTAGGTTCGAGCGCGTCGGGCATAATCTCTGCAGTATGGTTCCCATTGTTTGTTCAGAACCACTTGTTCACCAAGCTCTGGTTCAGTGATGCCGTTGGCTTCAAGTTCATCCATTGGCAAGTAGACTCGGTCCCGTTGGATATCCTCGCCCACGTCACGCAACACATTCGTAAGTTGCATGAAAATCCCCCATGACTCTGCGAATTTCTTGGCTCGTGGATCTTCGTATCCGTAGATTTCAATGCACATTAAACCAACCACAGATGCGACTCTATAGCAATAGACATACAATTCATCAAAACTGCGGTATCTGTTGTTGTAAAGGTCATCTTCCATTCCTGAAATGAGATCGTCAAAGACCTCTCTGCTGATTGAATAACGGTCGACAGTCTCCTTCAGTGCGAGGAAGACAGGATCTGTGGAATAGACATCAGAGTAGCATGTGGAGAGCTTTTTCCTGAAGAAGAAGAGTTGAGTGATCTTGTTGAGGTATGCTTCTTCATCAAGAATTGTTCCTTGATCCTGAAGGCTTTCTAATTGCTCACGGTAAGCGACTGCTTCTGGGTCCATTTCACCTTGGCTGCCAGGGAATCTGTCGGCCCAGTCACCATCAGCGATGTCGTCTGCTCTGCGGCAGAATGCATAGACTGCGCACATGGCATTACGTTGTTCGTCTGGGAGATATTTGAAGGAATGATAGAAATTTCCAGCCTCTCTCATGGTCAATTCTTCACAATAGCGGAAGGCCAGTTTCATCAATTCTTGAGGGGGTCGGTCTGACCAAATTGGAGCATCGAGGTGCTCGAATGGATCGACCAATTCATTTTTCTCACCAACAATTCCGATGAAGGTTGCACCTTCTCGGAGGGCCTCCATTGCCGTAACGCTGACTGCTTTGACCGCATCCCGTGCGAGCATCACACCTGCACGAACTCGGTCAAGTGCAGAAATGGTCTCTTTCTCCTCGCCTTCCTTTCGACTTGCAGCATTCCCCTTGAGTGGGAACAACAAATCGAGAGGTTTTCGGCGTTCGAGCATGTTGACCATATGACGCTCGGCACTTCCCCTTTTTGAGACCTGCGGAAGTTTGCACCAATTTTTTTGAACGAAGAGGGTTGTCTAAGGTCGATGAATTCCGATTCATAATGCATCAATATAGGCGAGTGAGTATCATCTTACTAAGCGACTTAAAGATAAGTCAAGATGGCCAAACGACGTTGCAACGAATGTCGATGTATGTTGAAAAGGGGATAAATCCTTGACTTAGATTGGAACGTCTTTGTTTTTCTCCAACAATCGTTTGACACCACCGGGGATGAGCAATGCACGCAACAGTTTCCTCGCATACACCTTGATTTCATCGCGGGTGACTTTGATTCGTTCGTCAGAGTTCAATATGTTTCCAGTTCGAAGCAATGTCACTGTGCGTTGACCGATCAGGACAGGAAGCATGCATGATGCTTTGAGGCGGAATTGACCTTCGGGGAGCATTCGAATGTATTCAACTGCAGCATCGAAATGTCCGTTCGCAAGGTCGAGGTATTCATCGTAAAGTGGCCGGAATTTTTCGATATTTCCGTCGTCCAGTAAGTCGTTTGGTTTCAGATCATATCGTGCTAATGCATCGCTTGGAATGTAGCAACGACCGAATCGTAAGTCTTCTGGAATATCCCGTAGAATGTTAATCATTTGCAGAGCTTTGCCAAAACGTATTCCTTTCTCAAAGAATTCCTTCTCCTTTTCTGGGCTAAGCGACATCAAATGGGCCAGTGACATCTTGGTCCAAAATACGCCCACGCAGCCAGCAACTCTGTAGGTGTAATCATCCAATTGTTCATCATTGGTAAGAGCAGAAATTTCGCCGCCTTCCTTGGCGGGGCCAAATCGCTCAAGATCAAGGATTTGCCCTCCGACAATGATATCGAGACACTCGAGCATTCGTTCTTGGTCTTCACGAGAATAGACTTCCAGCGCTTCAACAACATCTTCCACGTTCCTCAGCAATTCGGCTTCACTTGCATTGGTCTGTAGTTCAGCAATTTCTGAAAAATCGGGTAAATTCTCAGATCGGCCTTGAGCAACATCATTGTATGATTTCAATACTTGAAGCAATACATCAGTATCGCCATGTTTCGAATCAGCTATGGTGTCTGCGACTCTAGCCAGAAGGTAAAGAAGGCCTATTTGACCACGTATTTTCTTTGGAAGATACTTCAGCGTTGGATAAAAAGAACGAGACGTTGATTCAAGCAAGGCGTCAATTTTAGCGTTGATCAACACAGCCATCGATGCCCCTCCAAACCAAGGGAATCGGTTTCTGTTCTTGACCCTGTGGGATGGTTCGTCATCAAGTCGTCTGCTCTCAGTTTCA
>DUIP01000210.1:1169-1591 GCA_013330285.1 Candidatus Poseidoniaceae archaeon | reverse complement strand
GGCTTTATTGACATGATATGCAACCAAGACTTTATTTCAAGTCAAGCCAGCCCAACCACGGGGGAGTGGAGTATGCAGTGCGGCTCGTGCATGGAAGAGATTCCAAATGACAGTATTTTCTGTCCGGAATGCGGTGCGCGTCAAGAGGTTTCACGTGCCGGGAGTTTCGCTAACACAGGAGCCGTTGGCCTCGGTGGCCAAGAGGTCGCTGGTGGTCGAAACTTTGGCGTCGTTTCCGGCGAAGCAATTCGTCAACAAAGGGACGCAGGACAGGGACAAGTCGGCGGTTTGCCACCAGAAGTTCTCCAACAAATTGCCATGGGCGTGCAACAACAACAAAACATTCCTCAGGGACAATTCCCTCCTCAACAAGGTATGCCACCTCATCAAATGGGGCAGTTTCCACCGCAAGGTTTGCCGCC
>DUIP01000210.1:0-820 GCA_013330285.1 Candidatus Poseidoniaceae archaeon | reverse complement strand
TGCCGCCAAACCAAATGGGTCAATTTCCACCTCAACAAGGTATGCCACCGAATCAGGGGGGTCAAATCCCACAAGCCAATCAGCAACCAACCAACGTTGTAGGCGGGGCCCATTCTGATCTTCCACAATCCCTCAGAGGGCCTTCTCTCTCCAGCGGCGCAGTGCCGCAAAAGAATCCTGCAAATGTGACAGGATTCAATCCAGGTGGCACGATGGTTGCCAACAATCCATCAGCCTCTCCAACCGATGCCATGGTCAATCGTCTAGCAGAAGCAGAACGAGCTATGAAAGATGAACGTAGAAGCCAATGGCTCAACATGAACCAAACTCCAGCCGGTAATGTTCTTGCTTCCCTTGGAGCAGAACTTCCTTCCCATCTCAGAGGCGGGGACACGAATGTTGCAAAGGAAATCATGGCAGGTGCACTAGGTCAACCTTCTGCAAATGCGCCTGATGAAGCACTGCTCCGCCGAATGTGCGAGGTTGCCGTTCGTCGAGTCGCACGAAAGCGTGGGGTTGCCGTCGAAACGCCTCAAGCAAAAACAGAGGGTGAAGAACTGAAAATTAACGTGACATACGTTGATGATGGCCGTGTGCTCGACACTCCTGATGATCTAAAGCAAGCCTTTGAGCACGCTATACAAACCGAAATGGCTCTCAAAGGCTTCGATCTCATACCAGTATTGACTATATTCCGGTCGAAAGACGGAGAAGTCGAAAATCTCGGCCAGGAAAAGGAAGACGATGATGAAGAAATGTTCGCATGTGAAATTTGCGATGGCCTTGTCAAGGAAAGTGACAGTGAATGCCCTCATTGTGG
>DUIP01000017.1 GCA_013330285.1 Candidatus Poseidoniaceae archaeon | reverse complement strand
CCTTCTTTGAACGCACCCTCAATGGCTTTTCTTTGACCGTGTGTCAACCCTGCGTGATGGAAAGCAACACCTCCTCGAATAGCTGTTGCTAGCCGCTCAGCCATCGCTGTTTGTTGTCGGCCTTCCAAACTGTCCGCAAAGACGCCAAGGCGTTTGACCCGGTCTGGATTGTCCTTAGTGAGTCGTTTTAAGACTCGCTTCGAGAGTTTCAACGCTTCAGATTGAGCACTGCGTCGCGTACCTACAAACACCAGGACCTGCCCATCCTGATCGATGGTGTCGTTCACCACAACCCAAGTTGGGTGGGATTTGGGACCCTCAAGGTCTCGCGGAGGTTGCAGGGCATCCCCATCTGAAGACATCGCCGAGGATTGGACAAGACGAGGTTCGAGATGAAGATCGTGGAATGTACTGTATTCCAAAGCCACGGGTCGCCAATCGGAAAGAATCAATGTTGCGTCAAGCCAATTGGCTAATTCTTGACAATTACCAACTGTGGCTGAAAGCGCAATGATTTGCGCTTTTGGCCGAAGGTGGCGCAGTCGGGTCAAATTGATTTCAAGAGTTGGCCCACGGGTTGAATCATTCATCAGATGGAATTCATCTGCAACAACAATTGAAACGTTAGCCATAATTTCCGAACGGTTTCTCATCAAGGAATCTAATTTTTCCGACGTACAGACCAAAACATCACATTCGTCAATTTTCTTTGCCTCGGCCGAAGCATCACCAATGCCCAAGCCCACAGTTAATCCCACAGCAGAACAGAGTTCGGACAAGTCGTCGAATTTTTCACTCGCAAGCGCTTTCAACGGTACTATGTAGACCGCTTTTGAACCCGGTTCCTCTACTAAAATTCGCTTCATTATTCCAATGTAAGCAACTAATGACTTACCGCTTGCCGTGGGAATAGCCAACAATGTGTTGTCCCCACCAAGCACGCTTGACATCGCTTCGAATTGAGGAGGGTGAAGCGTGGAAATACCCCATGAGGTCGTCAAGAATTGCTTGACGTTTTCTGGCAAATCCAGCCGAGAAACCGCTCGCTTCGCCCCCTCCATAGAATCGCTTCTGCGTCAACAGTCCAAAAGGACAACGCTTAATCTGGTTCAATCCGACAGCGCTAAGACCTGCCTACATGTGTCAAGATGCATGAGCGACGATGTAGAGACCATGGTTGACGAGCGACTCTCTGTTTTTGACGATGAACCAGATTTGAACGATTGGGTCGAAGTCATGTGTGGGGCTGCCATGGTTGTCCTTGGTATGTTTCACCTGATTCAACCTGGTGAACTGGTCAATCCTGATGTCATGCGTTGGTTCGCTGCTGCTGTCGTTGCAGCTGGCGGCGTGTGGGCTGGTCATGGATTGAAAGACATGGCTGTCAAAGAGATTCGACGTTCCATCGCTATCCTCGAAATGTCAGAAGCCGAAACTGGACCAGATCATGGATTGATTCGTGATGTTCTGCTCAACCCAGGAGCGTACAGCGAATTTCTTCTTGAATCCTATGCTGCTGCCTGGGAAGATGGTATCATCACTGAAGAAGAACTGAAGGAATTGCGTTCCTTCCAAGAAATCTTGGGCATCACAGATGAAGACGCTGCGAAGATGAACCTTGAGGCTGCGATCTCCTCTGCTGCAAAAGATGGAGAGATCACACAGCAAGAAGAAGAGCAAATCAAGAAGGCTGCAAAGGAAGCAAAAGAGGATGCTGATGCTGTGGTCGAAGACGTCAAGAAGAAGACGAAGAAAAAGAAGTGAACTGGCTTTAGGACCACTTTTCCGAGGACTCAAACATTGATTGAGCGAGGTCTCTGGCCTTCTTTCTTCTCGTGTACTCGATTCGGGCAGAAAGCGAAAGGAAGACAAAACCAAGCATTGCGAATGGTGTGGCCATGGGAATCAGTCCTGATGCGTTTCGTAGCCCCAACCCCTTTGGAACATCCCTCGCATCAAACCCGTCTGAAGGGGTGAAACGTACATCGAGGAGATCGAGATCGCAGTCACAAAGTGTCACGGAAATTTGGTCGGGAAAAAGTGAGGATTGAAGCAGGACCCAGTCATTATTCGAAATTGTGGATGGCCGAGTGCCCCATGCAGGCACACTCACCGAACCTGTCGCGGGAGCAGTCACCATTTCTACATCAAGATGGAAGACGGTGGAAGTGGGCCTCTCATCGACAACCAGAAGACCCTCAAGCATCAGTAGATCGAGTAACAATGAACGCCCGGCGAGAAGGATGAATCGGACCGTCTGATCTTCCAGAAGCCCTTGGTCCGTGGTTTGTACACCTCCTCGTGCAACCTGACCGAAAATAGCCTCATCAAGCCTCAAATCTTCAAGTTCTGGAACAACAAGTTGCCATCTCCCGTCCTCCATTGGCCGAACCTCATCAACTTCCAAACGTAGTTGTAACCGCTCACCATCGAGCATACCCCACGTCGCTCCGGTCTGCTTGACCAGCACCTGTTCAGGCACACCAGGATAGGATACATCCCACAATTGTTGTAATCGGTATTCCACGAGTTCATCAAGGGAATATTCCTCATCCAGTTGAACCTCATCAGCCCCCGCCCATAATGGATGGAATACGCCTCCAAGAAGCATCAAAACAACCCCCGGGGCGAACAGGCCAAAACGAAGTGAAGTGGATGTTGAATGGCGAAGGCCATCAACACAGAACAAGATCAAAACAAAGAGACAGAGAATAAGAAATCCATAGGTGGTGGTCTCGAGTTGAACAGCACCGTTTTCATCACCGAGTGAAGCGGCACCCACTGGATAAAATGAGGTGCCTGAAAAACCACTGGGGTCAAGGGGTCCAAGGCCTTCGTAAGCCAATTGTCCCGTCCAAGTGTAGGGTTGAAACTTCTCTGCTACACCCCCGAGACATAACGTGTAATCGCCAAGTGGTAAGGCTCGCCAACGGTAGGTGATTCTGGTCTCAGTCCCATCTTCTGAAACAATCACCTCAGGCGCTGGAGCTTCTCTGCCATTGGGCATGAATAAATTTGGCAATTGATGTGGTTGTTCGATTTCTATGGGTACCGCCTCCCATATGACAAAGACGCTCAAGACTTCATGCTGTTCAACTTCAAAAGCCCAACAGTCCCGGTCATTTTCCACAAGTGCACCCTTATGGGAAGTTTCGAACTCAGTCGATTGTGGTTCAAGATCGCTTGAAGGTTCATCAGAGTTTCTCGATTCAATATCTTCCGACCATTCGATGTCGATTTGGAAAAAGGAATTTCCACGCATGTGTAATTCCCAAGTTCCAGGGCGATCGAGGACAAAGGTGAGCCGCAAACGAACCACATCTTCCGGCCACAGTACCCGATTACCGTTCAGATTCAATGGTTCATCTTCGAGAATGTAGGGTTCATTCACAGATTGTCCTGGAATGGGTTGGGCATCAAATTCCCAGTCTGTAACCGATTGACCAAGAATCAGTGATACGTCGAGTTCGGGCCTTGCAGCCCCTGTTGCATCTCCTGAAAACCGAAAGTCAATCTCCATTGATGTAAGCACCGAGGGCAATAAAGCAAGTTGATTTTGCTCTGGATCCATATCAAATTCAAACGTTAGACTGCGTGGTTGGGCGGGTGATGCAAATACGGTATCGGAAAGGACCTCTTCACCTATCGGAGTTGGTGTCAAAAGGCATTCATCATCTTCCACGCAGGAGAGATAGACATCGGATTGTGCTGTGGTTAACGAAGCACTTACTGATACAAATGGCACCAAAAGTATGGTCGCCATCAGCCCTGCGAGAAGTATCGCAGTGGTACGAGTATTCCCCCGCACCACAGCTTCCATGCCACCCCGACAAGGGCCTCCCGCATCAATTCAATGGTGGTTCTGCTCAAACCTTGTCAGGATTGATTCGATCGGTCAAAACGGTCGAACACACTCTGCATTTGTATCGGCCGCGAGAACGTTTCTGTCGGGGATAGGTTGTGTCGCAAGTGGCGCAAACCCAAAGCCAATCCGCTCGACTTCGCCTCATCAATTCGGTGAACTCACGTGCATGTTTTGATGCTCTTCGTCCAGGCCAAGCAGACTCCAACGCCCTGAAGGTGGAATCATGTGCTCTAAATCCGAGAGCATGGATGTATTCATGATGGAGGACAAATGCGCCATAGGGTCGCCATTCTTCATCCAAGAGGCGTGGATGCAAATCGATCACATCCACATCTGAAACGCGCATTTGATTGAGATTGACCCCCCGTTTCCAGCGGGTCACGCCATGACGCTGTGTAGCGTTTTT
>DUIP01000124.1 GCA_013330285.1 Candidatus Poseidoniaceae archaeon | reverse complement strand
TTCCCCTCAAGCCTGTTGAGTCGTGGATTTCCAATCGTCAAGCCACTGTTCCATATTTGATTGGATTTCTTCGTATGTCATTGTCGTCACAGCATCAGGGACATCTGCATGGTGGCGGTATCCATCAGTTTCGGGGAGGTCGTAGCCTTCAAGCACGGAATACATGAGGTTGTTTTCTGGCATGTTAGCATTGACTTCTGGGGACAACAAGTACTCGATAAAGAGTTGAGCACCTTCAACTTGAGCAGCACCGTTAATGATGCCCGTATACTCGATTTGGTGGAAGTTGGCGTGGTCGATCATCAGGGAAGTTGAGTGCGTGTAATTGCCTGAATAGTAAGCTTCGACACCCGGAGAGTGACAATATGAAACGGTCATCCAAGCATCACCAATGTGACCCTCGGTGTATTCGCCGTACCCTCCGGTGTAATGTGTTTCATAGGCTTCTGTCCAACCTGAAGTGATGATTGCATCATTGGACATCATCGATGACCACCATGTCATCGCATCACCATCAGTTTGGAGTTCAAAGTATTCCATAGTGGCCACCAAGAACGCCCTTCCCGGGGAAGACGTGACAGGCGATGGGAAGGCGATTTTGCCTTTCCATTCTTCTTCAGTGAGGTTGTCAAGATGAGTTGGTACGGTCATGTTTGCTTCACTGATGGCATCCTCATCATAGTTCAAGCACACATCTCCTTGGTCAAAGGGCACCGCAAGAGGTCCATCATAAAATCCTGAGGCTTTTGCAGAGATGTTCTCTACGCTGGCCGTATGTGGTTGAAGGAGGCAGTTGTCAATGGCTGTTGGGAGGTAGGTGTTGTCGAGCCCGATCATCAGGTCGGTTTGTTGGGCTTCTTTTGTCAGCATCATTTGATCGAGAATGCCACCAGCATCGTCGACTTTGGTCATTTCAACAGGGATTCCAGTTTGATTTGTGAATTCGTCAAGAACTTCATCTGATAGCGCGGTAATATCGTATGTGAGGATTCGTAATGTTCCATCGTCTTCATGGCCTGCAGCAAGGACAACACACTCGCTTTCTTCTGACGCAGTTTCGATACAGCCGCTCAGTGGCGCAGCTATGACCACCATAAGGAGGAGCATCGTTTTGATGTTCATGCGCCAGGCCCCGCCAAAACAGCTGCAATTTGGTGAGTGCGATCAATCAATTCCAGTGGATTGTGCGCAAGAATGTACAGGGCTGGTTCCCAACCAAAGGCTCCCTCGTCGAGGAGAAGGTCATGCTTCGAACTTTTTGCCTCAAGTTTGCCCTTTGGGGCCATGCCGAATGAGTATCCAAGTTGGGTACACGCATCTTCAATTCGTTGAACATCGACCCCGTTTTCCAGCAAAGGTGGTAAAATATTCATTGCTGCGACCTTCGACTCATCTTGTGCATGGGCTGCAAGGAGGAGTTCGGCGAGATGCTTTGAGGTGCCAAAAGCCGGCGTTTCGTGATGGCGAAGTGCGCCATCGACAAGCGTGATGCGTCCAGGGAACGCAGCAACTTCATCCGTTTGGAAGGCTCCTTTAATGCAAGACGCAATGTTCAATCCGACAGCAGGGATGACATGCCCAATCCGCTTAGCATCAAGGCGACTTGCCGCCCACTCGAGCCTTCTCAATAAGGCGCGTTGCTCTTGACCGGCATCAAGATCCAGCCCGGTAAGGGTCTTGTCAAACCGGAGTGTATGGTTTCCAGTGAATTGGAATTCCACAATGAATCTTTGTCGAAGGACCTGTGTGCCTGGGCCCATTGAGGACAGGGCTTGCGAGAGTTCGTTGCCCCAACTGTCAATCGTAGCTTCGTCCGCAGTGGCTCCAAGTTCTCGAATAGTTTTCTGCATTTGTCGTGAAATCGTGCTTTGTGTGGAGCCAAGTAAGTCGGCTATTTCATGTTGAGACCAACCTTTCGTTCGCAAATCTTTCGCCACGTGTTGATGCAGTCTCTCAAGCCATTTGTCGCCGACCATGCCAAGCATGGCTGACGCTCTTGTCACTCATTATTCAATATTACTGGGGAAATATGCAAGTTGCATTGAGTTGTGACGCTTAACCTGCCTCCCGCTATATGCCTCAAAAAGAATGAATTTCGCAAGCTAAATCATGGTATGGCGAGACCCTCTCCTCGTTTGATAGTACGGCCCGTCCAGAAGGCGAGGGCAAAATCCACACATCGATACCATTGAGTGAATCTGGCCAGTTTGGTGGTCTGTGTTCATGCGATTGTTTGCCATGCATACAATGTGCAAGGATCGGGTGAAAGAGCTGCTTCCATTGACGCTTTCCAACAAAACAAATGCGTTTGAGTGTTCCATTCATGCTAAGTGCATAATTATCTATTCGTTTTAGGAATGAGGGTGCGTTCTGGGTGAAATCCCGCCGTGAAATCGTGCTGGCATCATTTCCTGGGGTCTCAATGACATCACAGAAACCAAAACCAAAATTCTCGACCATCACATCGTCTAATTTTGGATCATTCCCATCGATGATTCCACTTTCTTCGAGCAATCTCCAGAATCTGTTCGATGGATTTGCAAAATA